>JAQWQH010000042.1 GCA_029244805.1 Flavobacteriales bacterium | reverse complement strand
TTTTTCAACCTCTAATAATCCTATGGATGAATGGAATGTATACTTGCTTCCAGGAGATCCATTACTATCAGATCATTGGACAGACTACCCGGCAATAGCCTTGTCAGAAGATGAATTTTTTGTTACAGGAAATTTATTAGCGGATAATCAAAGTTGGCAAACGGGTTTCTTCCAATCGATTATTTGGCAAATAGATAAGCATTCGGGTTATGCTGGAAACTCGGCATTAACTTCGCAATTGTGGACATATATATATGATGATTCTATAAAGGTTAGAAATATTCATCCAGTTCGTGGAGCGCGAAAACTATATGGGCCAAATCAATATTTTCTCTCTAACAAGAACTTTTCAGCAGAAAGTGACACAGTCTACTTGCTTGAAATAACAAACAAAATCTCTTCTTCTGAACAATTGAACCAAACACTTTTAAGTACACCGGATCATTATTTTATGAGTCCAAGCGGAAGGCTATCTATTGCCATATTATTGGCTTCTAATGATTCTCGAATGTTAGGAGCGATTAGAGATGATAGTTGGATTCAATATGTGCACAATTCAATGGATACTGCTACAGGTAACGCGGCAGTTTACCATGGAACAATCGATAATTTTGAATCTGCACCTATTGCATCGGGAGTTATTTTATCAGACTCGATTAAAGATTATGGTTATCCAAATATTGCCTCTACAGGTATTGATCCGGATGACAAAGAATGTGTTATTGCATTTAATTATACCTCTCCAGTAGATTCGGCTGGAGTCGGCTGCTATTATATGGATACAAATGAAGTTTATTCAGATTTTAATTTAATTAAATTAGGTGAGGCTCCAATCAATACATTTGTTGATTCCTTGGACAGGTGGGGAGATTATTTTGCAATACAACGGCAATATAATAGCCCTTGCAAGGTTTGGACCGCTGGAATGTATGGAAAACAAGGAGGAAATGGCACTTGGATAGGTAGAGTTGCAGTAGAAGAAGTATGTAGGATACCCTTACCAATTGAAGATACGCTAAATCCAGCTTTTAGTAATGGAGCAATATTTCCCAACCCTTCCGTGGATTGGATAATTTTCGATTTTGAGTTGGATGAGTCACTTTTTATCAAAGTAGAATTATTTGATACTAAAGGAGGGTTAATACAAGTTTTATATGAGGATGTGGCACTTCAAGGAGAGAATAGACTAACATTTAATGGCTTTTACCTCAATCAAGGGATGTATATCTTGAGAATATTGAACAACGATGAAGTGCTTTTTACTGAAAAATTGGTGAAACAATAAAGCATTTCTTTTTATAGTTAATCAATAAGTGGAATGATTAAATGGATGTCCCTAATATTACTCGTTATTTTCCTGTCAAGTTGCTTTACACTGTCTTTGGATAGCAATGTTCCCGTTAATCCAATTCAGCCTGCAGTTGGTCATTATTCTAATGGACAATTAAGATTTAAAGGAGAGTATTACAACGGATACAGGCACGGAACATGGACAGATTGGAATGGAAATGGGGACACAATATCTATTGTAAATTACAATCAAGGGGAATTATCAGGGTTTTTTAAAATTTGGGAATTGGAAAAGAGTTTTGGAAATAATTCTCAAGTTGTGTTGGATTATGCCTTAGATTATGGAGAAATTATAATTAAAGAAGGTTGTTATTTAGAAGGGGTTTTGAATGGTGGGTTCAAAGTAAGCTATAGTTCTGGTAGACTAAAGGAGTCTGGAAGCTATAATAAAGGAAGAAAAGATGGAAAATGGACAAAGCTCAATTCTATAGGAGATACGTTACATATTATTAACTATAGCCTGGGAGATAGGAAAGGTCTTTTCACTATTTGGAATCACTATTCACATGAAAAATTAAATGACACAACCCGCAATGATTTTAAGATAAAGCATCAAGGCATTTATAAATTTAATAGGCTAAATGGAAATTATGTAGAGTCTTACCCTAATGGTAAGGTGAAATGCTCTGGAGCATACATTGATGATAATCGAGAAGGAGATTGGACTTGGTACTTTGAAACGGGGGTTATAAAGGAGTCAACTGTTTATAAATTGGGTCAGCTTATTGATGCTGAAAAGTTGGAAGATGCGAATGATAATTAAAGACGTTTCCACTTCCTTCTAGTCAAAAATCCAGGTTTAATTTTAACCTATAATTTTCCGTTTTCCTTCAGTTTTTTAATTTTAATTGGAATAAAACCGGTGTAAAACTGGTTTTTATCGCCTCTATTAGGGTTATTTTTTGAGTGGTTTTTTCGTTCCATAGCCGTAGTTGTCAATAGGTTTTTCCAGTTTTTCTTTGGTTGTCAAGTATGAGTAATTCAATAATGATTGTGAATATGTATTGTTTCATGCTATTGATATTTACCCATTTTTATTCAACTTTTACATTGTACTAGATCTCAAATACAGATAATGAAACAAGAAAACAATCATATAGGTCTTTTCTCTCTAAGGATATTTTTACTGCCGGGAGAGCAAACGACTCTTCATATCTATGAGCCCAGGTATTTACAATTAATTACGGAGTGTATCTCGAATGAAGTTGAATTTGGAATTCCCTATCAAGGTAAAACCACCTTAACTGAATTTGGTTCTTTGGTTTCGGTGAAACAAATACTGAAGAATTATGATAATGGAGAGTTAGATATTCTAGTAGAATGTAAACAAAACTTTAAACTAAATCATTACGAAGGGCAAACCGAAGGCAAATTATACCCAGCAGGAACAATAACACTATTGCGGTCCATTGAACATCCTCTGAATAGCGACTTGATTGATAACATAGGTAAGTATTTGCAGCTATTGCATGGAGACAGTTTTAATGATGAATTACATGAAATTTTAGGAATAAAAAATATTGTCAAAATGCTTAATCTAAAAGACGATGAAAAATTACGTTTTATGAAGATTACTGATGCGCAAAGGCAAAATGATTTTTTATTGAGAAAGACTCGTTATATGACCATTTTGCTCGAACAAGAAAGAAAAGTGGATCAAAACTTCTACCTTAATTAGATTCCGCTAATACATCTTCAATACAACTCCAAACAATCTTTGCAGAGTTGTCCCAAGAAAAAGACAGAACCCTCTTTTTTCCAAGTTGAATATATTTCGCATATTTCTCTTTGTCTAATAATTCTTCCATTCCCTTAGAAATAGAATTCACTGAAAAGGGATCTACTAAAATGGCCGCATTTCCTGCTATTTCAGGCATGCAAGTAACATCACTTGTAACAACAGGGACTTCACATTTCATGGCTTCAATAATTGGGATTCCAAAACCTTCGAAATAGGAGACGTAGACTAATCCGTTGGAGCTGCCAATTACCTTGTTTAAATCATGTGAGGTTAATCTTCCGGTGAATATAACGTCATTTTTAAAACGTAAATTTTCAAGCGTAGATTCAAATTTGGTGTTTTTCCAAATTTTTTCGCCAACAATCAACATTTTATAATCGGAATTTGTGTTTTTTTTGAATTGATCAAATGCAAGTAGCATTCGTTCTATATTTTTTCTTGCATGAAGCGCTCCTACATATACAAGATAGGGGCTCCCTTCGGAAAAATTCATTCGCGTAGATTCAATTATAGGAATGTCTGATGGACTAAAATTATCACCCACACCATTATATGTAACCTCAATTTTATTCAAAGGAATAGCATATTGTTTACTAATATCTTTTTTTGAGAATTCGGATACAGTAATAATTCGAGCTGCTTTTTTTGCAAATAAAGGGAAATATTTTTTATAGTATTTCATGTATGCTTTCGGCAAGTCTTCTGGATAATGCTCAAAGTTCAAATCGTGTATAACCGCAATCTGCGGAATAGAGGTCTTTAGACTTAAGAATCCATCTGTCGATAAAAAGATATCTGCACCTATTTTTTTTAAAGCGCGCGTTACTGAGTGGTTAAACCAAATTTTAAATAAAACAGGATGCCTAGCTGGAGGTCCTATGACTATGGGAGTAATATTTTTCGCGAAAACAAATGACTGATCAAACTTTCTATCGAACAAAAAATAAAACTCATGTTCAGGATGATTTAGAACAATTATTTTAAGTGTTTCCAGAGTGAACCAACCAATTCCTTCGAGTTTATTTTTTAATAAAAGGCGGGTATTTACGGCTATTTTCAATGAAAATGGATTTATCTGCTACAAATTTATTATTTTAACATCAGGAAAACCAAACAAACATCTAAATAAACTGAAAGTCCTCAAAACAATACTAGTAGAAGACGAAGAAACAAGTAGGGAAACGCTTCGGAATTACATAAATAAATATTGCGAAAATGTTGAAATAATAGCTGAGTGCGCGAATATAAAAGAGGGTAAAAAAGCCATTGAAGAAATGGGCCCAGATTTAGTTTTTTTGGATGTTGAAATGCCTTTTGGAAACGCTTTTGATTTACTCGAACAATTGGAAGTTGTAAATTTTGAAACAGTTTTTGTTACTGCTTATAGTCACTATGCTTTAAAAGCTTTGAACTACAGCGCTTCCTATTATATCTTGAAACCCATTGATATTGATGAGCTTGAATCATCTGTAAAAAAGGTAAGGGAAAACATGGAAATGAAGAATGAGGGTAATTTTACCTTACAGACTAAAGTTTTGCTAGAAAACTTCAAGCATTCCCAAAATAAAGATAAGAAAGTAGTTTTACCGGTTCTTGATGGATTTGAAGTAGTGCAGGTAAATGATATTATTAGATGCGTAGCAAATGATAATTTTACAGATTTTCACTTGTTGGACGGTTCTAAAAAAGTAATATGCAGAACGTTGAAGTTTTACGATGATGTTTTGAATGAATCGGGTTTTATACGCGTTCATCGATCACATTTGATAAATGCGCAATATGTTAAGAGCTATAAAAAGGGAAAAGGAGGCGTTGTCATCATGTCTGATGATTCTCATGTCGATGTTTCTGCATCAAAAAAACAAAATTTATTGAATTATTTTAGTTGAAACTGTACCTTTGTATTAATGCAAATAGTAGATTCATTAATTGATCCAATACTCAATCCAACTCTTATTATAGGTGATTTTGAATGGAGAGAACCAATTACAACCTTAACAGATTCCTTAACTGGATTTGTATGCATTTTTGCATTTATTGTTTTTTATAAATTTAAGGGTAAGAAATCAGAAAGTTTTCAATATTTCAAAATATTTTTTCTTCTTTTTTCAATAGGGATGATCAGTGCAGCTTGGTTTGGACACGGTTTGGCTGCCTATGTTACCCCTAGATGGAAAGTTATTGGTTGGGTAATTAATTCGTCAGCAAATTTATTTTTAGGATTGGCTACTCTTAAAGAAATCACCCCTTTAATAAAGCCACATATAAGACGTTGGATAAAAGTTGTTTTCATATCACAGGTTTCCATTTTTATCGTTTTAATGCTAATTCCATCCACTAGTTTCTTCGGATTAGCTCAACTTTGCTCTCTGGTATCATTGATAGGTATGATTTTGCCAATGCATATATTTAATTTTTCTAAAACGAAATCTCAAGGAAGTAAACTTTTTATAATTGCTATTGCAATGGGTGTGTTACCAGGGATTATATTTAACACGCAATTAAGCGTTAATCGTTGGTTTAATTACCATGATATTAGTCATATTGTGATGGCAACTATTTTCTTTGTTCTATTTTTAGCAGCCCGTAAGTTTTCTTTTTTAAAACAGCATAATTAAATTTTATGCCCCCGATCATCTTCGAATTATTAGTAAATTGCTAATTTTGTGCAAAATTATTTATTATGGACTATCTTCCGTATATAATCATTCTTGGTGTAGCTATCGTAATTGGAGCTCTTGTTTTAGAGTCCACTGTAGCTAAAAGGAAAAATTTGAAAATTTATCGACTTTCCGATAGTGTTGTAAATTTATCCTGTGGCATGATGGAAAGAGTTTTTGATTTTTTCTTGTCGGTACTAATTCTTTTTGGATTCCATTTTATTTGGACAAATTACGCTCCATACCAAATTCCAACTAATATTGGAACCTGGTTAATTGCGTTAGTAGTTTTTGATTGCATAGCTTATTGGTTTCATCGACTGAGTCATGAAATTAACTTTTTATGGGCGGCCCACATTGTCCATCATCAAAGTGAAGAACTCAATTTAACTACGGTTTTTAGAGCGTCATTTTTTGCTGTCATATTTCGAGCTTTCTTTTTTGTCTGGATGGCATTTGCCGGGTTTGATGCATTTACAATTGCTACTTGCTCATTAACTCTTGGCTTATTTCAATTGTTTACACATTCTAGGGTAATCGGAAAATTGGGAGTTTTTGAAAAATTTCTTACTACGCCATCACACCACCGGGTGCATCATGCTAGAAACGAAAAGTATATGGATCATAACTACAGCCATATATTTATTATTTGGGATAGAATATTTGGGACTTTTATTATCGAGAGCGAAGAACCTGATTATGGTATAACCACAGGTTTTGAAAGTGCAAATGCATATAATGCCGCTTTTTCATATTGGAGGAATTTGTTTACAAGAGCGAGTAGGACAAAAAAAATTAAGGACAAAATTAAAGTATTTACGAAAGGTCCGGCATGGACACCGAATGATGTTCCGCATTTACCGAATGAATATAAAACGGACAAAGAGGGTAAAAGGCTCCATCACAAGATGCCTGTCGGTGTTGAGCTTGGAGCTTATGTTCTATTGAACGTTGCAATTACTTTTGGTGCTTTTGTAGCGCTAATGTTATTGTATAAGGTAAAGCTGGATGACCTTACTGGCTTATCTTCAATGGCTGAAGCGCAAGAAACATTGGCAAATTTGTTTTTTACTCCACAAGTATTAGCTTTGGTTGGTGTAATTTTAATTTCAATTTTTGCTCATGCGCGTATGTTAGAGCAAACGAAGTCCTCGGTATATTTTGATGCATTTCGGTTGATTGCAGTGGGCACTTTAATTTTTACAGCGTTTAATTCAACTCCTTATTCAATTTGGCTAACACCATTAACCTTTAGCTTATGTGGTTTAATGTTTTTGTGGTTGATCAAACTGGGAACTCAAAGAGTCCCTAAAATTTCGTAGCTCCTTTATGTTTGTTTTTAAACGAATATTGTAGATACAATTCGTTTGTTCCGGCAGAGTAGTTTTTAATGTTGCTACTTGTAAAATCATGGGCATATCCTATAACAAAACGATCTCTCTCCAAACCAACCATTAAGGCAGTAGCTCCGCTGTTTCTATAGGAAAATCCTAGCCATACATTTTCACGATAAAGGAATCGCGCATTTAAATAAATTTCTGTAGGTGCTGGGCCAACAGTTTTTAACAAGAAAGAGGGCTCTAGTCTATATCCGGGAGCCATTTTTATTATGACACCTCCAGAAGCATATATATGATTTACCTGTCTATTTTGAGTGAGGTTTTCTCCAAAACTATATTTGGCTTCTAACAATTGGTTTGCAGAGACTCCAAAATATACATTCTGACTAAAATAAAATATACCCGCAGATGCATCTGGAGCGAATGATTTTTGCTTTACCCCGAGTAAAGTTTCGTCAGAATAATCATTTACAATAAAATTAGTTCCATCAACAGTAGTTTGGGATAAAATCGCTGAAGCTCCAAATGATAATTTTGAGTTTTCATTTATTTTAAGATGGTAAGCATATGTGCCTTGCATTCCCATGTTTTTAAAAGCCCCGTTTACGTCATTGAAAAATTGCGTCCCAAATGCCATTTTTTGTTTCTTACCTAGCCGGCGATTAAAGCTGATGAATTGCGTTACAGGAGCTCCTTGCATTCCTGCCCATTGCTGTCTAACAGATAAAGAGATTGGAGCCTCTGTGTGCTGTCCTGCAGCAGCAGTGTTTATCATATATTGGTTTAACATGTACTGGCTGTTAAAAGATAGTTGCTGCGCAGAAAAGGCACTACCAATAATTAAAATGGATATGAACAATACAATTTTCATTTATCTAATAATAGCTATAGGCCCAGTATAGGTTTGTTCAGAAATAGTTACAATATAAAAGTATCCTCCAGTCGGAAGATCTTTGCCATTGATTTTACCGTCCCAGTCGTTTTGATAAGCAGAGTTTTGATATAAAATTGCCCCCCAGCGATTATAAATTTCTACCTTGTTTTCCAGAGTAACATCTAAACCTTCAATCAACCAAAAATCATTTTTTCCATCACCGTTTGGCGAAAAAGCGGTAGGTATAATTAAGCAATTACTACTTTCTGAACCAATAATTATTGACTCATTGCGCATACAACCGGCTGCATCTGCTATTTGAACGGAATAATTTCCCGCAAGTAAATCTTCAACAAGAAGAGAGGTGTCTCCAGTACTCCAATCAATGGAATAAGGAGGTGAACCTCCATTTATAGTAATTTCAACCTCTCCATTTGCTGTTGCATCGCAACTAGCATTTCTAATAATTGCGGCAACAATTATTGAGTCCGAAGGGAATATCTCTTCCATACTCGAAAAAGTACATCCGTTTGCATCTGTTACATCAACCGTGTATTGACCTGGCTGTAAACCCAAGGCAACGGACGTAATTTGGTTATTTCCATCGTTCCATAGATATGTGTACGGCGAAGTTCCTCCAGATATCGTACTAATAATTAATCCATTATTGTTTCCGCAAGATGCTTGGATAGCAGATAAATTTCCAGTTAATAATTCTGGTTCATTAACGCTTGCATTTCCAAAGACCATACAACCATTGTTATCCGTAACTTGACAAAGGTACGTTCCCACAATTAATCCTGTAGCTGTAGGTGCAGTCTGGTTGATCTCGTCATCCCATATATATGTGTATGGAGCGGTTCCTCCACTAATATTTGCAGTAATTTGACCGGAAGAATCATTATAGCAAAGGTTATTGCTACTTACCAAAGAAATGCTAGGTCCGCCATTATTTCCAATAAAAACAGAATCTGTTACAGAGCAAAAGTTTCCATCAGTAACGGTAACATGGTATAGACCCGCCGGAATATTAGACGCTGAAGAAGATGCTTGGTTACTTGCATCGTCCCATAAGTATGAAAAATTCCCATCACCACCATTGGCCAATACAGATGCACTTCCGTTAGATACTCCGCATCCCGCATTATTGCCAAAAATTAAGGTGTTAATTTGGTCAGGTTGAGCAAGCGTAACTAGCTGAAATGTTTCACAACCACTAGAATCTTTTATATATACATTGTATGATCCTGGAGCTAGATTTTGAAAGAATCCCAATGTTTCTGGTGATGTCGTTGCGTAATTTGTTCCTCCGTCAATACTAAATGTTAAACCATCTCCATTAGCTGCGATTACAATAGAGCCGTCGTCAATTCCATAGCAAGAAGGATTATTATTGTTGATAGTTACAATAGAAGGCCCCCCATTTGAAAGGACATTTTCAATGCCTAATGTTTGATACCCATTAGCATCTTCAATAACAATATTATATGCTCCAAGATCAAGGTTCAGAAAAGAGGTTGAACCTTGAAATGTTACACCGGCATCCAGACTATATTGAAGTGTTCCTGTTCCTCCAGAGGCATTTAATATTATACTCCCATCTGCTGTCCCACAGTTCGAATTTGAGACGGCAGCGGTATAATTGATGCCAGGTGTTATGGTAAAATTTTGAGACTCCTCATCATTCAGTATATTGCCATCTGTAGTTCCATTTGGTACGTTCGTTGAAGCATTGAAAGTATGCGCTCCAACTGTTGAAGAAAAGCTAGATAATGTTATGTTAATCGTGCTTCCAGATATCAAACTTCCAGACCAACTGTAACTCGAATTAGGCGCTCCATCAATATTATATAGGATGTCCACAGTGGTTAAAGTTGTGGTTCCAAAATTTTCTAAAGTGACCGAAGGGGTTATGCTTCCGGGGCAAATATTTCCCGCAGGAGAGTTAACAGAACTGATTCCTACATCTACTTGTCCAAAAGTGTGGATAACACTAGTTAATAAAGAAAAGAGAAGTATCTGCTTCATAATTGAGAATTGTGAAAATAGGGAATTTTTTGATAGCTTTTATTATTATTAGAGAGATCCTTATAGTTAGTGAGCATAGGGGTTGAATCATTTTCACAAATCACTGTGCATATATTCAAAAATAACGTTATCTCCACCTACTGTTTTATGTTAAATTTGGTTACTAAATTATGCTAAGAAAAATCATTATAGGAATAATTGTAGCTGGTTGTACAGGAGCTTTATTTTCATCTTATTTTTTTTTAAAAGAAGAGGTAAAACAACACCAAGATCCAATTGTTGCGATTCCCAACACTGCAGCTATTGTCTTAGAGTGTCAAAACATACGTGAAACATGGTCTCGGATTTCGGAAACCAATTTAGTTTGGAGTGAGATGCTGGCTATTCCTGAAATTGAAAAATTAGATAGAAAGGTTAGGATTGTTGATTCACTTTTTTCAACTAGTCAAGGATTGACAGAGATGCTTGACAATAAGAAAACTGTATTGTCATTTCATTCGAATGGGAATGGCTCAGAAATTTTTTTAGCAACTGTTTGCAATCAGTCCGAGTTTATGGTGTTCGATAAATTAGTTGATAATCAAATTCAGAAGTTAGATTCAGGGGAGTTACAAGGAGAAAAAATAAAGTCTTTTTCGACGAGAGATGGAATATATGCGTATGTGTATAAATCACCATTTCTTTTATTCAGTTCTTCAAAAGAGTTGTTAGGAGCTAGTTTAGTTCAGAAAGAAAAGAAGACTTCTATATTGGAATTAAAAACTTTTAATGATTTACGGGGGACATCTAGTAACTCTTCGGCATTGCACGTATACGTTAATTTCGAGGAGTTTGGAAGAATAGCATTTCCCTATATTAAAAAAGAGATTGCAGATAAATGGTATCAGGGAGAAATTTTTCCAAATTGGGTAACATTTGATTTATCATTGAAGTCAGATGCGCTGTTGTTTTCGGGAATAAGTACTACAGATTCAAAGAACAAGTTATTAGCCACAGTTTTAGGGCAAATTCCGAAACAGTCTTCAATAAAGCCAAATTTACCAAAAGATATTCGCGTGTTGAAAAGGGTATCTATCTCGGACGCAAAGAAATTTATTGCTGAGAATAATTCCGCATATCTGGAAGAAATGGAAGAAAACTGTCAGTGCGATCCAATTGAAACCGTAAGTTCTTGGCTTGGAGGTGAGATAGTTTACTTGGATCATTCACACTATAGTTCTAGTGCAATAAAATCTGTATTAATAGAAACGAATGGAGTAGAAAATGTTTTAAGTAGATTAACTACTCTGGGTATGGCCGATTCAATAGTTGATAACAATCACGGAGTAAATATTTATCCAGTTATTGATAATGAGTTATTGCGCATATTTGGAGATGAATTTACTTTGGAAGAAGAGGTTTTTTTCTGTCAAAAGGATAATTATGCCATTTTTTCCTCTCGGGCCGGAGTAAATAAAATTTTGCGCCAATGGAGAAAAGAACAAGCAGTTATTCAGCAAACTATATTTTCTTCTTTTTCAGAAAAATTTATGGCAAATTTTTCATCAAATGACTATTATTGGAAATGTGATAAGTTACTTGAGTCCCTTCAAAATACCCTAAAACATGAGTATGCGCTTAAACTAAATTCGTATTTAGATATTTTCAAAAAAATGGGTAGTATTTCTTGGCAAACAGCTCCTTCAGGAAAAGAATATCAGTACCATTCAATTGCTGTAAATGCAAATCAAGGTGATGTTGGAGGTTCAAATTTTTTATGGAGTTTGAAATTAAAATCATCGGTACTGCGCGCTCCTGAGTTGATGAAGAATCACAGGACAAATACATTGGAAGTTTTAATTCAGGACGCGGAAAATTCAATTCATTTAATTAGTGCAACTGGGAAAATAAAATGGTCGAAACAACTAGAAGGTCCAATAATGGGGAAAGTGAAACAGATAGATGTATATAGTAACAATAAATGGCAAATGTTATTTAACACACCGGCCAAAATTCATTTAATTGATATTAATGGAAATGAGGTGAAAGGTTTTCCAATTGAACTAAAAGCAGCCGCATCTAACCCAGTTGCGGTGCTAGATTATGATAGAAACAAACAATATAGGATACTTGTGGCTTGTTCGGATAGACAAGTATACAATTACAATCAAGAAGGGAGAATAATAGAGGGATGGAACTGTGACCTGACCGAAGACTTGGTTGTTAATGAACTGCAGCACTTCGTTTCGGAGAATAAAGATTACATTCTATTTACAGATATTTCAGGCACCATTTATATGTTAGACAGAAGAGGCGGTAAGCGAGTAGAATTAACGCAAAAAGTAAATGCGAATTTGCAGGGATTAATGCAATTTGAAAAAGGATTCACTTTTACTACTTCTAAATTGATATACCAAGACAGCAATACAATATGTAAAATTGAGTTTAATGATACTAAAACATGTTTTAGTCTAGACAGCACACATGCCGATTTTAATTTGTGTATAGTTGATTTAGACGGGAATAACTTATCTGATTATGTCTTGAATTATTCAAATCGTGTTGATATATATGGACCCGATAATAAGCTATCTTTTTTTGAAACTTTTGATTTTAATATTAACAATCAATTAAAGGTGTTAGGTGATAACTTAAAGTTTTTACTCTTAGAAAATCAGGATGAGATTTATTTGTATTCCAACAAATTTACTCCAATCCCAAACTTTCCTGTTTTAGGGAGTATTCATACAGCTATTGGCGATATTAACAAAGACGGTCGAACGAATGTAGTAACGATTTCTTATTCTAACGAATTGAAGGTTTATTCAATTGAAGGTTTAGACGATCTATAGCCGATTTGCAATTACTGTAATAAATTAAAGTCAATCTGTAATTCTTATTCAGTTTGCGTCTATCTTTGTTTGGTAAAAAGATTTGAGATGAAGACCATAGCAGAAATACGAAATGATTTTCCTATTCTTAGCGCTAAAGTTAGAGGCAAGGAGCTGGTGTATCTTGACAATGGTGCGACGGTGCAAAAACCCTCAGTGGTTATTGAAGCAATTAATACTTATTACACAGAGTATAATAGCAATATACACCGCGGAGTTCATCATTTTAGTCAAGTTGCTACAACCGCATATGAAGAGGCAAGAGGGAAGTTACAAGACTTTATAAATGCTCCTAAACTAGAAGAGGTGATTTTCACCAAAGGAACAACAGATAGCATTAATCTAGTCGCATCTTGTTTTGGTCGAAATTCTTTGAATAAAGGAGACGAAGTTATCATATCTGCCATGGAGCACCATAGTAATATTGTTCCTTGGCAAATGATTTGCGATGAACGAGACGCTGTTTTGAAGGTGATTCCAATAAATAACAAGGGAGAGTTGTTGATGGAGGAGTATGAAAAAATGCTTTCTGATAAAACGAAGTTGGTTGCTATAATACATATCTCAAATACATTAGGCACAATTAATCCTGTTAAAGAGAAATTGATTTGGCCCATCAAAAGGGAGCTTTAATACTATTAGATGGAGCACAAGCTGTGCCGCATATAAAAGTGGATGTGCAAGCGTTGAATTGTGATTTTTATGCTTTTTCTGGTCATAAAATTTTTGGCCCTACAGGTGTTGGTGTTTTATATGGAAAGTCAGAATATTTAAATGATATGCCACCTTATCAAGGAGGTGGTGATATGATTAAAGAAGTTACGTTTGAGAAAACTACCTATAATTGTTTGCCACATAAGTTTGAGGCAGGAACACCAAATATTGTGGGAGGAATTGGATTGGGTGTTGCTGTAGATTACATGCAAGAGGTGGGGATTGATTTAATTAAAAAGAGAGAAGAAGAGTTGTTGACTTATGCAACTGAAAAAATACTAAAGTTAGAGGGTATTCGGATAATTGGAGAAGCTGAACATAAAGCGGGTGTCTTATCATTTGTGATAGAAGGGTTGCATCCGTTTGATATAGGAACTTTATTGGATCAGTTGGGTGTTGCTGTCAGAACAGGACACCACTGTACGCAGCCTCTGATGAGCTTTTTTGAGATACCAGGGACCATTAGAGCATCATTTGCATTTTACAACACAACCGAAGAAATTGATAAGTTAATCAGTGGTTTGGAGCGGGCTTTGGCTATGCTCCGATAACGGATTTTTTTTAGCTAGTAATCTGTTATTTGGATATTCTCGGGACAATTTTACAAATAGAATAATATCAATTATTGTATGCGCAAGCATAGCAGAGGTTAGTCCATAAAGTTGGTTCAAATATCCAATAGCTATTATTGCAGCTGTCATATATGCGCCGTATATACTAATTCTCCAGTCGAAGGGGTTAAGGTATCCATGAATAGCTACAAATCCTACTGCAGTAACCCAAATCCCAAAATACGATTGTAATATTCCTCTGAATAATATTTCTTCACCAACACCTGCACAAATACTAACTATAACAATAGTTCCAATATTCATTCTTAAAGATCCAATCACATTTTGGTACTTTTCCCGAACAGGCTGAAGAATTTTCAGTTGAATAATTAGCCAGGCAAATAGACCTGAAAGAATGCCGAGGCACATGCCTATTATTAGTTCTTTTAGAATTCCTTGTTTAGAAATAAAGATGTCCCAAAATGATTCTGATGAAAAGAAATAATTTATTATAAATGCTGCTAGTGGAAATCCAATAATTGTATACAAACCTAATGTTACTATTTTTCTATTTCCCATTTCGAGATGTATTTGGGCATAAAAAAAGCGACCTATCAAGTCGCTCAAATGAGGGTAGATTAATCTTAGTCTCTGTCTGAACTCTCTTTGTCATGATCCTCGTCATTATCTGTGTCAGTAATATTGACATCAGAATCATGGTCTTCATCGTTATCAGTGTCGGTGATGCTGCCATCATTGTCTATTAAATCAGTGTTGCTTTCTCCGCTTTTCAGGTGGGAAATGCTATTATTATTGCTTTCTTTTTTCGACGCATCAGACACGCGCTCTAAGGGAGTAAGCTTATTACAACTACTTACGAATGCAAGTAAAAAAACGATTAATAATATGTTGAACAGATTCCTCATGATAATTCTAGTTAACCAAAAGTACAAAATATAGTTTAATAATACAAAAATAATTATGCTAAATAGTTGAATATCTTGTAATCACAGCTATTTATTATTGTCTATTGTAATAACAACGCGCGTTCCATAAGCTCTATTACTCTTGTCATTTATTTGAAAAGGCCCCACTATTTTAATGTTTTTATTCGTAATTTCCTTTAGTATTTCTAGCCTTCCGGCTGTCAGGTCCATGCCTTTAGGGACATGAGAATGCTTGTTTTTTTGAGATAAACTATAATCAACCCCAATTCCGTTATCCTCAATTATGAATGTGATTTCATTGTACTGATTGCGTTTGATCTCAATATCGATCTTTCCGGGTTTTTCCATTGGAAGAATCCCATGCCAAATACTATTTTCAACGAAAGGCTGCAAAAACATAGGGGGAATCAAAATTGTATCTATATCAACTTCTTGCCCAATTTTAATTTTGTATTCAAATTTATTTTGGAACCGCATATGCTCCAAAGTGATATACAATTCTAGCCTTTCTAATTCGTCGGTTAATGGAACCAAACTTTTCCCTGAGCTAGAACTATCCAAGTTTTTTCGAATAAGTTTTGCGAAGCTTGTTAAATATTTATTGGCAGATAATTTATCCTGTGTGTTGATATAATATTGAATGGAGTTTAAAGCATTAAATATGAAATGTCTATTCATACTTGCGTTTAAACTTTGCTGTTCAAGAGCTAATAACTTTGATTTATATACCAACTTTTCTGTTATTCTTTTTTGCTTACTAATATTTGCTCTCCATCTCCATACGCCGTAAAAAATGCTAAAAATGGCGGTCGAGGCGATTAAAAAGAACCACCAGGACAAATAATATGGTTTATTAATTATAAATGAAAATTTAGCAGAATCACTCCAATTTTTGCCATCAATGGATGCGATAACTTCAAATGTATAATCACCATAAGGGAGATTTGCATAAGTGAAAGACTGTTGCGTAATAGTTGGTGACCAGTCTGTGTCGAACCCATTTAATCTAAACTTATAGCGCAGTTCTTCGGGCCTTGAAATGCTTATCGCTTTATAAAAAAAGGTGAAGTAATTTTTTCTGTGTCCTACTTCCAAATTATTTGGAAGTAAACTACAACTATCAATATCATCGGTAATAGCACTCCAATCGGTGCCTTTTAAAAATAATTGAACATCTTCTATTCTAATTTTGGGAACAAGATTAATTTCTTTTGCTTGAAAATCTTTCCGAGTATACCGAAGAAGAGCCTTTCCTGTACCCATCCATATAAACCCTTCAGAATCTTGAAAACCTGCATTTAAGTTTGTTTCAGGACTTTTTAAGCCGTCAGATGTAGTGTGGTGGTTTATTCCTTTTATTCCTTGAAAGTTATAAATCGAAAGGTCTATTTCAAAAATCCCGAAATTGGTTCCTACCCAAAGGTGTTGATTACTTTCTAGGGTAATGAAATTGATATAATTAGCACTAAAAGAGCTATGTAGTTTTATATTTTCCAAAGACTTACCATCGAAATAATACAATCCATTACCAGTTCCGATAAAAATTCCATCTTTCCATTTTTTTAGGCAATAAACAGTTTTTCCACCTAACAACTCATTATTTTCCCATTGAGAAAATCCTTGTTCATTCGAAGTGAAAACTCCATTTGATGTGCCCAGCCAAATAGTGTTTTGGTATTCTGTTATTGAACGAATATTTTTAGTTTCTAAGCCAGAATAATTTGTGTAAATTGTTGTGTCGTTATTGAATATTTCAGTTACACCTTTTGCAGTTCCAATCCAGAGATGGTTTTCAGCATCTTCAAATAAAGAGGTTATTTTATTCGAAGGTAACCAATATGTATTGTGATATACTTTGAATTCATCTTGGTGTTGTTTGATTAATCCTCCGGAAGACCCAAACCATAATTGGCCTTTAGAGTCTAGCATACTGGTCCAAATTGTATTATTCGTTAAGTTTGAATTCAAAGAGTGATAATTAGTAAAGACATTATCTTTGTATTTTGTAATCCCCTCTCCATAAGTAGAAAACCAATATGTTTTATCATTATCTTGAATAATAGACATAACACTTGCTAATCCATTTTTGTCGCCAAAGTTGACAAATTCATTACCAGAAAATCTAAATGCACCAGAACCATCCGTTCCTAACCAAATATTTCCTTCATTATCTTGAGACACAACTTTTATGTTTTCATTCTCAAGTCCATTTTCACTATTGAAAATTGTAGGTATACCATTTTCCAATACAGTTAATCCGGTTTTACTGCTTAACCAGATGTTGTCATTTTTGTCAATGAAGAGCGAGCGAACCAAATTGTTGGCGATACCAAATAATTTATTGTAATTTTTAAAAGATTGCAGATTATATTCATAAACGCCGTCATTATATGTTGTTATCCATATGTGGTTTTTGGAGTCTTCTCCAATGTCACTAATATTGTTTGTACAGTTTGGAATATGTAAGGTTGTCCATTTCTTGTTAAAATAATACCCTAAATAACCTTTAGACGCCATCCATAATTTACCTTTTGAGTCAATAAATATATTTCTGATGTTTAGGTGATCTGTAGGGACATGTAAAATAGGATTTTGCAAATCGGGCACATTATTTATCAGGTCTATTTGAAGTACACCTTTATCCTTTATTCCAAGCCATAAAAATTGCGAATCGATTGCAATGGCTGTAATGTTATTGTTTTCTGTTAATTCATGTAGATGGTAGGTCTGAACTTGTTTTTTCTTAATCCTTGTTATCCCATGCTGTGTTGCAATCCAAATAAAACCGTTTTTTGATATTATTTTTGACACAAGGTTGTCATTAAGGCCATTTTCAGTAGAATAGTTTGTAAAATGTTTCCCGTCAAAACAACTGGCACCACCTGCTGTACCAAACCATATATCTCCTTGATCATCAGAGCAAATATCAAACACCTGTGTTTGCGAAAGCCCTTCTTCAACAGAAAAAGGAATAAAACTATATTGTTGTCCAATTCCAGATTTGATTACCAATAGGGTAACAACAATAAAAATTAAATATGGAATTTTTATTTTCCGCAAGAGAAATATTCTTAATAAAAACCGGTAATAGTAATTGGATACTTTCTATTACAAATCTAAGGTAATATTATCAATAAGATTAGGTCCATCTAATACTAAAAAGTATTTATACGAGACAAGAAATTTGACATTTTACGTCTTGCTATAGGTACGTTAATTCCGTTTGTAAGAACCGCCATGTTTCCTTCAGAACGCGAGAATTCTTTCAAATGATGTTCTACATTTATTATATGCGACTTGTGCGTTCTGAAGAATACTTCTTGATTTAAGTTTTCTTCGTAAACCTTAATATTTTTGCTGCTCAAGTGGCGACTACCATCAATCAAATAGATCATTGTGTAGTTGTCACTAGCCTCCAAATGTATGATGTCAGTATTTCTAATAATAATATAACCATCTCTTGTGGGGATACTTATTCGGTCATTTTTACCCTCCATTGCTTCATCTACCAAATCGGATAATTCAGCTGGCGTCCTTTGCTCCTCACTTCCTTGGACTTTCATAACCTTTTGAACGGCTTTTTGTAAGTCGTCTATGCTAATAGGTTTCTCTAAGTAGTCAATAGCATTCTCTTTAAATGCTTTCAAAGCATATTCATTGTAGGCGGTTGTAAACACTACTGAAAAATCTCTATTTTCATATGATTTCAACAAAGAGAACCCATCTTCCTTGGGCATTGCAATATCTAAAAACACTACATCCGGTTTTTCTTTTTCAATTACTATTCGTGCTTCTTCTGCCGATTCAACTAGTCCGATAATTTGTAATTCTGGACAAAATTCATCTATTAAAATTTTCAGGTTGTTTCTTGCGTTGAATTCATCATCAACAATTAGCGCTTTTAACTTCATGACGTATTGCGTTTGGGTGTAGGTTATTTCCGACAACTATTCCAAACTTAAAGAAAGGTTTAATGCTATATTTCGCTATGTCGTGAACTGTAGTATTCACTTATTCAGCTGCAGTGTTTGTTGATTAAACGGTAATAGAAAAAATTAAATATTCTTAATTCTTTTAATAAATCCATTCACTTTTGATCGGCTGATTGAAATTGCATCACCATTATTCATAATAGCAAAATTTCCATCTTGATTGGAATATTCATTAAGAAAATCCAGGTTAATGATGTCGGATTTGTGAACTCTAAAGAATTTAGAAGTGTCTAAGAGGCTTTCATAAATTTTTAAAGTCCTTGTATCGAAGTATGTACTTCCGTCTGTGAAAAAAAGCTTCGAACAATTCCCTTGAGCATGCAATCGGATAATTGTGCTGTCTTCAATTATTTTAATTCCTTTAGAATGATTGATTGTAATTTTCGAAGATTTGGTTTCGGAAAGGTTGGTCGTTAATTGTTCTAATCTTTTAAAATAATCAGCGTATTGTTCAGAGCTATCATCAATAGCAATCTTATTTGTTTTGATTTTTTCTACGGCACTAATTAATTCGTCAATGTCTATGGGTTTGAGTATATAATGAATAGCATTTGCATTAAAAGCTTTAATTGCAAAATCTTTAAAGGCAGTTACAAATATTACTTGAAATGTTTTATTTGGTATTGCATCGAGCAATTCAAACCCTTCAGCACCGGAAGGCATTCTAATATCTAAGAAAATAACATCGGGAGCTGTTTTATTTATGACTTCAATAGCTTCTATCTTTCCGCAAGCTTCTCCAACGACTTCTACATCTTTACAAAATTCAGTAATGAGTAATTTCAAATTCTCTCTAGCGTGCGACTCATCGTCAATTACTAACGCTTGTATTTTGTGTAAGGATTTAGTCATTAAGGGGTGAAGGTAATTAATCTAACCGTAAAATTGAAATTGCTGTCCTCGGGTAATTATTTCAGGCCAATAAACAAAAAAAACCTTAGAACGCCTATTTTTATCAGTATCTTTATCGTGTAAATAATACAAAGTCAATGTCTTAAGGCGAGACTCAAAATTATAATTATGAAACGAATTTTCACAATATTTATATTATCCCCAGTATTAATTTTAGCACAATCACCCATCTACGACAACTTAGATGTTAATAATATAAATGCGCGGTTTTACTCTGCCGGAATGCTATTTTCCGATACCTTACAGTCTGTGTCAAGTTATGAGTACCCTAAAGGAAGTGGATACACAACAATTTATGCCGGAGGTCTTTGGATGGGAGGCTTGGATATTAACGGTCAATTACATTTAGCTGGGCAAATGTTTGGTCAAGGAAAAGATTATTACCCCGGTCCGGTTAGTAATCCCGGTGTTTATAACGTCTCTAATGTAGAGTATAATTATGTATGGAAAGTGACAAAAGCAGAAATTGATGAATTTATTTTATGGTATGATTGTGGGCAAACTCCGGGGTGCACTCAAAACAGTTCTTATGTCATTCCAGATGTGATCATTAATTGGCCAGGAACCGGCGAAAACTGGAATGGACAGAGTCAATATATTGCTCCATTTATTGATGTTAATCAAAATGGTATTTATAATCCTTTAGATGGTGATTATCCTTGTATTAAGGGAGATATGGCTTTGTTTACTGTGTTTAATGACGATGGGGTCCATACTGAAACAGGTGGTGAACGATTGAAAATGGAAATTAGGGCATTACATTATGGATATAATAGTAGTGATTCAGCTTTAGCCAACACTATTTTTTCGGAGTATACAGTTATTAATTATGCTTCTATAACCTACTCTGACTTTTATATAGGTATTTGGGAGGATATGGATATTGGTTGTTCAGAAGATGATTATGTGGGATGTGATGTTGAAAGAAATTTGGCATATACATTTAATGCTGATTCAGTTGATAATGATGGCTGCAATGGCGTATTAAACTATGGATATAATCCTGCAGCTCAAGGGTTGGTTGTTTTGAGAGGACTGTCGCAGGATAATGATGGTGTAGCAAATCAAATAGGAATAGGACAAAATGAAGTCATAAATGGATGTGGGTATGGAGATAATATACCTGACAATGAAAGATTAGGAATGGGCGTGTTTGCCTATTTTGACAGGCTTTTAACTGGAGCTATTTTTGGATCTCCAATTTTGCCGATGGATTTTTATAACTATATGCAAGGAATATGGATGGATGGAACTCATTTTACTTACGGAGGTACTGGTAACGGAGGTGCACTTGAAGCTAATTATTTGTTTCCAGATGATTCTGATCCAAGTTATTTTGGAACAAATGGAGTTGCTGTTAGTCCGTGGTCTGAATTGAGTGAGTCAACTGTTAAAGGAGATAGAAGGTTGTTGTCATCAATGGGAACAATTACATTTGCGCCTTTGGAAGTTAAACAATTTACAATTGCGCATATTTCGGCATTAGATTATGTTGATAGTTCGATTACCGCTAGCTTGGATTTGCTCAAATCTTATACTGATGACATACATGACTTTTATGCTTGCGATACAATGGGGATGTATGGGATGTGTGATGGTCAAATAGTATCGGTCAATAATCCTAATTATGGAGAAATTAATGATGTTTTGCTATAGCCAAATCCAACTAACGGTATAGTAAATATTAAGTCAGATTCGGAAATTAAAATGATCAAAGTGCACAGCTTATTAGGAAAGGTAATTCTATTGGAAAAAGGTACGGGAATTTCGCAAATTGATATCTCAGAATTACCGAAAGGAATTTATTTAGTTGAATTTGAATTTAAAAGTACCGAGAAGGCCTTAAAAAGGATAGTTAAGTAGTAGTGCGGTTCAATTGAAATTTCAGCATTTAGATGCTAACTTCTATTTTGTCAAAGTCGAAAGTAATGGGAATAGTTGCACAGTAAAAAAGAGTTACAATAATTGATCAGTCAGAAATAAAGTCTTCTATTGCTTTGATACAAGTGTCTTGGTTTTCAACAAACCCCATATGACCTGAGCTGGTTAATGCAGTAAAATTCGCATTCGTAATCTCAACTTGTTCTTTAATAGTGGAAAAAGGAATTGTTTTGTCATATTCTCCGGCAATAAAATGTAAGGGGAACTTTTGTTTGGAGAGCCAGTTAATATGATTCTCTCTAATTCTCATCCCCCTGAGGCTTCCTTGAGCTCCTTTGACTGAAGTGTTTTTGGCAATCTCGGTTAGTTCTTGAACTTCTTTTGAGAATACAGTTAGATTGGGCTTGTAAAAAAGGTTTTTTATTGCTTCATCAATAAATATAGCGGGGTTCATATCAAATACCCTTACAGCTTTTAATCGATCAGCTTGTTTTTGTTTGGTATCTCCGTAAGCCGAACAGTTCAATAAGGTAAGGCTTTTGATTGTTTCTGGGTAAAGTTTAGCAAAAGCTAATCCTATATATCCACCCATAGAGTGCCCAACGACATGTACGTTTAAAATATCTTCTGTTTTAAGAATTTGTTTAATGAGTTTTGCAGAAAACTCCATCGTCATTTCTTCTTCAATAATTGAAGTGTTTCCATGTCCAGGTAGGTCCATGGTTATCACCTGATAGTTTCTCTTAAAATAATTTACGAAGGGTGTCCAAACTCTTCTATTCCCAAGGAAGCCATGCAAAAACACGATTGCATCTCCTTTCCCAATAGATGAATATGAAACATTTCCGAGGTTTGTTTTATGGGTTTTTTGCATTGAAAAAAATAAGAAGGTGAAGGTAATGGTTTTCTTTAAAACGTAAAAAGTTTACGTTTCTTCTTCTTACATTTGAGTCATGGCTAAATTGAAAGTTAAAACAACCTATTTCTGTCAAAATTGCGGAGCTCAATCTCCAAAGTGGATAGGTAAATGCTCTTCTTGTAATGAATGGAACACCTACGTTGAGGAAGTAGTGCAAAAACAGCAAGGTGCTGAAAAAATATTTTCTTTTGGGAGCCAGAAAAAAGTTCAGCCACATCGCATTGATGAGGTAATTCCATTAGACAACCAACGGTACAAGCTTGCAGGAAATGAATTTAATCGTGTCTTAGGCGGTGGCTTGGTAGCAGGTTCTGTAACATTAATAGGTGGTGAACCAGGAATAGGGAAGTCAACATTATTGTTAAAAACCGCATTAAAAAGTGGTTTGAAAACCCTTTACGTTTCTGGCGAAGAAAGTGAAGAGCAAATAAAATTACGTGCTGAGCGGATAGGTGGTGAGATGACGAATTGTTATTTACTAACTGAGACGAATACACAAAACATATTACATCATTGTAAAGAGCTG
>JAQWQH010000038.1 GCA_029244805.1 Flavobacteriales bacterium | reverse complement strand
AAACAATTGCTCTACCTGTTTTTTTAACAGAATTTAGAATAGCTTCTTTGTCTAAAGGAGCCAGCGTACGTAAATCAATTAAATCCGCCTCAATTTCAGGGTTTTCTGTTAAAGCTTCTAATGCCCAGTGAACTCCCATTCCGTAAGTAATGATAGTAACTTGATTCCCTTCATTTAAAAAATTAGCTTTACCTATTTCTATCGTATAGTAATCGTCATTAACTTCTTCTTTGATACTTCTGTAAAGTGCCTTGTGTTCGAATACCATTACAGGGTTTGGGTCTTCTATAGCAGCAGCTAATAGTCCTTTTGCATCCCCAGGAAAAGCTGGGTAAACAATTTTTAAACCAGGAGTGTGGGTAAACCAAGCTTCTGTACTTTGCGAATGAAATGGCCCTGCACCAACGCCAGCTCCAGTTGGCATTCTTATCACTACATCAGCATTTTCTTGCCATCTGTAATGAAGCTTAGCTAAGTTATTTACTATTTGGTTAAATCCAACCGTTACAAAATCAGAAAACTGCATTTCCATAACTGCTTTGTAGCCTTTTATAGAGAGTCCTAAAGCGGCTCCAACAATAGCGGATTCACAAATAGGCGTATTTCTGACCCTCTCTTTTCCAAATTGCTCTAAAAAACCTTCAGTTACCTTAAACACACCCCCGTATTCGGCAATATCTTGTCCCATGACAATTAACTTGTCGTGTTTTTCCATAGATTGCTTTAATCCATCAGAAATTGCATCAATTAATCTTTTTTCAGTTTTTCTTTCTGACGAGGGAGCAATTGGTTTATTCTCGAAATCTGCGAACAATAAATCATATTCTCTTTTTACATCTGCTTCAATTTCTGGCGCAGCATAGGCAATATCTAATCCATTATTGATTTGTTTTTTTATTGCAGCTGTTTCTTTTTGGATGAAAGTATCATCAATAACTCCTTCGTTTTTTAAAAACAATTGAAAGTTAGCAACAGGATCTTTTAATGCCCATTTATCTTGTATTCCTTCTGGATAATATTTCGTTCCAGATGCCTCTTCGTGTCCCCTCATGCGATAAGTCATGCATTCCACAATAAAAGGCCGAGGTTTTTTGGCAATGGAGTTTTTTACTTTACGGATAGTTTCATAAACATCAATAATGTTATTTCCATCTACTTGAATAGCCTCCATTCCATATCCAATTCCTTTGTCAATAAACTGTTTGCATCTAAATTGCTCATTCGAGGGAGTTGAAAGTCCCCATTGATTATTTTCAATTATAAAAATTACGGGTAAATCCCATACGGAAGCCACATTTAAAGCTTCATGAAAATCGCCTTCACTCGCTCCACCATCACCCGTAAAAGCCACCGTTATTTTTTTGTTTTCTTCTAGTTTGTTGGCTAGTGCAATTCCGTCCGCGATACTTAGTTGAGGACCTAGGTGCGATATCATTCCTACTATATGATCTGCTTTTGAACCAAAATGAAAAGATCTGTCATGCCCTTTGGTGTATCCATTCTCTTTTCCTTGGAATTGCATAAATAAACGATCTAATGGAAGGTTTCGACTTGTGAAAACTCCCAAATTCCTGTGCATGGGAAGCATAAATTCATCTTGATCTAAAGCTAGTCCAACACCCACTGAAATAGCTTCTTGTCCAATTCCAGAAAACCATTTTGAGATTTTACCTTGCCTTAAAAGGATTAACATTTTTTCTTCGATTAGCCTTGGAAGAAGAATTGCTTTGTAAAAGTCCTTTAATTCACTATCTGACAATGAATTACGCTTATATTTTAGTTGTAACTTTTCTAATGTTTCCATTTATTTCTGTTTGGAGCCTCAAATGTATGGAATTGCATATTTTACACCACTAAAAGTTTCTGTTAATTTATTAACCATTGTTAGAATAAAATAATTTAGCTTTATTTATTGCAACCATTTTGTTTATTTTCGCGTCAAAATACCCTAAGTTTGAAAATATTATAAAGTTATGAAAAACACATTATTATTGGTATTCTTTTTTCTATGTAGCATGCCTATTTTTGCTACCCATTTTGTTGGCGGAGATTTTCAAATTTGCCAAACCGGCCCAAATACTTTTGAGGTTACCTTGCGGGTTTATAGAGATTGTTTGCCAGGTAACTCAACTGTAATTTCGCCAACTAGTGTTTTTATTAGAGATAACGTCACAAATGCGCAAGTGGGAAGTTCATTTAGTATGGGGTCCGCAGTGTCCCAAACAATCCTTTCTTTGGGAGATTCTTGTTATACTCCAACCGGTATTTGCGTTGAAGAATATGTTTTTGTTAAGACAATCACTTTAGCCGATAATCCAAATGGATATTATTTAGAATGGGATGATTGCTGCCGGAATGCATTGATAGATAATTTGAATACTCCTGATAACGATGGAATGACTTACTATGTGCAAATTCCAGATCCTGCTTTAGCCGGAGGAAATTGCTCGCCAGATTTTGGTAGTTACCCTTCAGATGGTTATTTGTGCATTGGTTTTGATCAAGAGATTGATTGGGGCGTTACAGACGCTGATGGTGATTCGTTAGTTTTTTCACTAATCAATCCATTTGATGAGGCTCTTGGAGGCCCTAAACCATTTCCAACTTGTGCCTGGGCAGGAGGATATGGACTTGGAAATATCTTAGGTAACCTTGTTCAACCTCCCATGTCAATTAACTCCGAAACAGGTGT
>JAQWQH010000034.1 GCA_029244805.1 Flavobacteriales bacterium | reverse complement strand
TCCTTGACGTTGTTTGAATTTAGGATTCTTTTTGTTAATAACGTACAACCTACCCTTTCTGCGTACAATTTTGCAGTCGGATGATCTTTTCTTTACTGATGCTCTTACTTTCATCTCTTTTGTTTTATGTATTCCGATTCGCCCAGATTACTTATACCTGAACGAAATTCTTCCTTTTGTTAAATCGTATGGCGACATTTCTACCTTTACCTTATCTCCAGGAAGAATGCGAATATAGTGCATTCTCATCTTTCCTGAAATATGAGCCGTAAGAATATGTCCATTTTCCAACTCTACACGAAACATTGCATTTGACAACGCTTCGATAATTGTTCCATCTTGCTCTATAGATGCTTGTTTAGCCATTCTAATTTTTATTTAATACTTCTTCAATATATTTAAATGTTGACAAAACTTCTGCTTTACCTTTTGCTATTGCTACATCGTGTTCAAAATGAGCTGACGGTTTTCTATCTTTCGTAACAATTGTCCATCCATCCTCTAATTGAGAAACTTCCTTCACTCCCAAATTAATCATTGGTTCGATAGCGATAACTAAACCTTCTTTCATTTTTAGTCCTCTACCTCTCCTACCATAATTTGGCACTTCTGGTTTTTCGTGCAATCCTCTCCCTAATCCATGACCTACTAATTCTCTTACTACACCATAACCATTATCCTCTGCGTGTTTTTGAACAGCATAACCAATATCACCAATTCTATTGCCTGATACAGCTGATTCCACAGCTTTATTCAAACACTCTTTGGTTACTTCAAGTAGTTTATGAATTTCTGGCGTTACCTCTCCGATTTCGAAGGTGTAAGCTGAATCTCCATAAAATCCATTCATCAACGTACCGCAATCAACAGAAACTATGTCTCCATCTATCAGTGGTTTATCATTTGGAACTCCGTGAACAACCGCTTCATTTACCGAGGTACATAAAGTATTCGGAAATCCACCATATCCTAAGAATCCAGGTTCAGCCCCATTATCTCGAATAAACTCCTCTGCAATTTTATCTAATTGAAGAGTAGTTACACCCGGCTTAATGAGCTTAGCAACTTCTGCTAAAGTTTTTCCAACAAGTAAAGAACTTTCTCTTAATAGTTCAATTTCTTCTTTAGTCTTATAAAAAACCATACGACTAAAAATTAAAGCGACTGCTGCATCGACACTGCCGATGAAGTAGAACGCCCTTTGATTCTTCCCCCCTTCATTAATCCATCGTAATGACGGTTCAATAAATGACTTTCTATTTGCTGCAGTGTGTCTAAAACAACACCTACCATAATTAACAATGATGTACCTCCAAAGAAGTAAGCAAATGATTGGCTAATATCTGCATTCATAGCGAAAGCAGGTAATATCGCTATAAACCCTAAAAATATAGATCCAGGCAATACCAATCTAGACAATAATGAATCAATAAACTCTGATGTTTTTCTTCCTGGTTTTACACCTGGAATAAATGAACCTCCTCTTTTTAATTCATCCGCCATTTGATTTGGGTTCATCATCATTGCAGTATAAAAGTAAGTAAACACAACAATCAATAAAAAGAATGTGAAGTTGTACCAAAACCCTTTCATGTTTGCAAATTCAACACCTAAGTCAGTTCCTTGAAAAATCATTGAAGGCAAAAACATTAATGCTTGCGCAAAAATAATTGGCATTACCCCGGCTTGATTAATTTTTAATGGAATATAACTTCTCTGTCCACCTGCGACTGCTTGTCTTGTTCCTCTACCAATAACTCTTTTTGCTGTTTGAATAGGTATTCTACGTGTTCCTTGCACCAATAATACCGTTGCCAATATTACAAACAATAAAACAACCAATTCAACCAACAAAATAACCATACCGCCATTAGTTACCTTAGCTCCTAACTCTTGTAAGAAAGCACCAGGTAGGTTAGCGACTATACCTATAGTAATTATTAATGAAATTCCGTTACCTAATCCTCTATCGGTAATTCTTTCACCTAACCATGTTACGAACATAGTACCAGCAGTAAGAATCATTAATGTTTGTATCCACCATAAAACAGACGGATCAGCTACTCCTGCCAAAGCAAATTGAGAGACATAAGCTGGTGCTTGAAACAAACAGATAACTATTGTTAAATATCGTGTATACTGGTTGATTTTCTTTCTTCCACTTTCTCCTTCCTTTTGTAATTTCTGAACTACTGGAACTGCCATACCCAGCAACTGCATGACAATCGATGCAGATATATAAGGCATAATACCCAATGCCATAACAGAAGCACGTGAAAATGCTCCCCCAGCAAACATGTTGATAAGACTTAGGATTCCGCCATCCGCAGCTTGCGAATTAAGCGCCGCAGTATCGACACCAGGAAGAACAATAAAAGAACCTATTCTATATACTAAGATTAAACCTAAAGTATAAATAATTCTTTTCCTAAGTTCTTCAACTGCCCAAATGTGCTTTAATGTTGTAATCAATCCTTTCATCCAAGTAAACTATAACTTATATTACTTCTGCTGTACCTCCTGCTGCTTCAATAGCTGCTTTAGCAGTTGCCGAAAATCCGTTCGCTTTAACACCAATTTTTGATTTCAGCTCACCTCTCCCTAATATCTTCACTAAATCGTTCTTACTGATAAGTCCATTTTCAACAAGGACTTCCGGAGTAATCTCCTTAACTTTTTTCGAATCTATCAGGGTCTGAATTGCATCCAAATTAATTCCCTTGTATTCAACACGGTTAATATTTGTGAATCCAAATTTAGGAACTCTTTTCTGAAGTGGCATTTGACCACCTTCAAATCCGATTTTACTACTATATCCTGATCTAGATTTAGCTCCTTTGTGTCCTCTTGTTGCAGTTCCTCCATGTCCAGATCCTTGCCCTCTTGCAATTCTCTTTCTATTCTTTGTGGAACCTTCTGCAGGTTTTAAATTATGTAATTTCATTTCTATAAATTCTTTTGTAGTTTAATCTACAATTTTCACTAAATGTCCAATCTTCTTGACCATTCCTAAAATCTGTGGAGTAGCCTCGTGTTCAATAACTTTATGCATACTACCTTTTTTGGTAAAACCAAGAGCTTCCAGTGTAAGCTTTTGTCGCATCGGTCTATTGATTCCGCTTTTATATTGTATTACTTTAATCTTTGCCATCGCTCTAACTATTATTATCCGTTAAATACTTTATCTAAAGAAACTCCTCTCTGATAAGCTACTGCATTCGCATCACGCATCTTAGATAAAGCATCTATTGTAGCCATCACAACATTGTGAGGGTTGGAAGATCCTTGTGATTTTGCTAGTACATTATGTATACCTGCACTTTCCAAAACTGCACGCATTGCACCACCTGCAATAACACCGGTACCTTCAGAAGCTGGCTTCAAAAACACTCTACCTCCATCAGCTTTACCCACTTGGGTATGCGGAATGGTGTTATTAATAACCGGAACTTTTACAAGGTTCTTTTTTGCATTATCAATAGCTTTAGAAATCGCCTCTACAACCTCTTTAGCCTTCCCTTTACCATGACCTACAGTACCATTTTCGTCTCCCACGACAACAATTGCAGCAAAACTAAATGTTCGACCACCTTTAGTTACTTTAGTTACACGGTTTATTGCAACTAACTTGTCTTTCAACTCAATGTCTGCTGACTTAACGTTTTTTATCTTTGATTGTGCCATTTCCTATTAAAATTTAATACCTTCTTCTCTAGCTGCTTCTGCTAAAGCTTTTACTCTACCATGATACAAGTAACCATTTCTATCAAAAACTACAGATTCTAATCCTGCCTTTTTTGCTATCCCTGCGATCTCTTTTCCGATCAATTTAGCTTGTTCAACTTTGTTACCTTTTTGAGCAGCATCATTCTTTACTGAAGACGCTGACCCCAATGTTACACCAGCTACATCGTCAATTAACTGAGCATAGATCTGCTTGTTACTTCTAAATACTGACAACCTTGGTCTTGAAGATGTTCCTGTAACCGTTTTACGGATTCTTCTTTTAATTCTGATTCTTCTATCTTCTCTTGATAAAGCCATAACTATTGCTTTTAAAATTCAAATCTTATTATCCAGCTGTTTTACCTGCTTTCTTTCTTACTTCTTCTCCTTTAAATCGAACACCTTTACCTTTGTATGGCTCCGGTTTTCTAAAAGAGCGAATCTTTGCAGCAACCTGTCCTACAAGCTGCTTATCCATCGATTCTAATTTAATTTGAGGGTTTTTACCCTTTTCTGAAACCGTAGAAACTTTAACTTCCGACGGAACTTCAAAAATAATTGGATGTGAAAACCCAAGAGCTAACTCCAACACCTGACCCGAATTTTTTGCTCTATATCCAACACCAACTAGCTCCTGCTCGATAGAATAACCAGTAGAAACTCCTTCTACCATATTTGCAATTAAAGCTCTAGACAGACCATGTTGCGCTTTATGCACTTTAGATTCACTCGATCTTTTAACCTCCAAAACTCCTTCAGTAATCGACACTTCCAAATCTGCATAAATCTTTTCTGATAACTCACCTAACTTTCCTTTTACAGAAACTATGTTATCTTCAGATATATTAATTTCAACTCCTTCCGGAATCTCTATTATTGCTTTTCCAATTCTTGACATTTTCTTTCCTCCTAATTAATTAATGAACGTAGCACAATACTTCACCACCTACATTCTCTGTTGCTGCTTCTTTATTGGATATAACCCCTTTAGAAGTAGACAAAATTGCAATTCCTAATCCATTAAGAACTCGTGGCAATTCGTTAGCCCCTTTGTAGTCTCTTAACCCTGGCTTACTAACTCTTGTCAATTCCGTAATTGCATTTTTCTTTGTCTGCGCATGATATTTTAAGGCGATTTTAATAATCCCTTGTTTATCATCTTCAATAAACTTATAGTTCAAGATATACCCTTTATCCATAAGAATTTTGGTAATCTCTTTTTTCATATTCGACGCAGGTACTTCTACGACTTTGTGACCTGCAGAAATTGCATTTCTAAGTCTGGTTAAGTAATCTGCTATTGGATCAGTAACTTTCATTCTTTTCTCTAATTATCTATTTTACCAACTAGCTTTTCTAATTCCTGGTATTAACCCTGAGTTAGCCATTTCTCTGAAGGTAACACGAGATATTCCAAATTGTCTCATATAACCTCTAGGTCTTCCTGTAAGTTGACATCTGTTATGCTTTCTTATAGCCATCGAGTTTTTTGGAAGTTTTTGTAATGCCAACATTGCATCCCAATCTCCCTTATTAGCTAATTTTCTTAACTCATCTCTTTTTGCTGCGTATCGGTCAGTAAGCTTTGCTCTCTTAACTTCCCTTGCTTTCATTGATTCTTTAGCCATCTTTCTTATTTTTTTGCGAATGGAAACCCAAATTCTTGCAATAAGGCTTTTCCTTCTTCGTTAGTCTTAGCAGTAGTTACAATTGTAACATCCATACCTAACATTTTATTAACTTTATCTATATCAATTTCTGGAAAGATAATGTGCTCTGTAATACCAACAGTAAAGTTCCCTCTACCATCTCCTTTAGAATTTACTCCCTTGAAGTCTCTGGTTCTTGGTAAAGCAACAGCAATAAATCTGTCTAAAAATTCATACATTTTCGCTCTTCTTAACGTAACCTTAGTACCGATAGGCATTCCTTTACGCAATTTAAAGTTTGAAATATCTTTTTTTGAATTAACAACAAGCACCTTTTGACCAGTAATTGCCATCAATTCCTCCGCTGCAGTTTGTACCAATTTTTTATCAGACACTGCATCACCGATTCCTTGGCTAATTACAATCTTTTCGATTTTTGGAACTTCCATAATCGAATTGTACTCGAATTTTTTCTGTAGAGCAGGAACAACTTCGTTCCTATAAGTTTCTCTAAGTCTTGGTTGATAGCTCATATTATATTACCTCTCCTGATTTTTTTCCGTAACGGACAAGTTTCTTATTCTCATCTAACTTTCTGCCTACCCTTGTTGGCTCACCGTTTTGAACTAGCATCACATTTGAAATATGAATACTTCTGTCATTGTCTACGATTCCTCCATCAGGATTAGCCTTATCCGATTGTGGTTTAACGTGCTTCTTATTTAAAACACTTAACCCCTCAACGAATACTCGTTCGTTTTTATGATCAATATCAAGAACACTTCCTTCTTGACCGATTGCAGCTCCAGCAATTACTTTCACTGTATCTCCTTTTTTGATCTTTACTTTTGTTTGCATAACAATTCTTATTGCCTAATTTATAATACTTCAGGAGCCAAAGAAACAATTTTCATAAATTGCTTATCTCTTAACTCTCTTGCAACTGGGCCGAAAATACGAGTACCTCTCATTTCTCCACCGTCGTCTAAAAGAACAACCGCATTATCATCAAACCTGATGTAAGAACCATCGTTTCTTCTAACTTCTTTTTTTGTTCTAACAACTACAGCTTTAGAAACCGCCCCTTTCTTAATATTCCCAGAAGGCATTGCATTTTTAACTGTAAT
>JAQWQH010000023.1 GCA_029244805.1 Flavobacteriales bacterium | reverse complement strand
ATCTCTCCTAAAGAATTCTTTACAGTAAAAGGTGAAAACGGAGATAATTTAAATGCTTGGATGATTAAACCTTCTTCGTTTGATGCGCGTAAAAAGTATCCAATGTTAATGTTTGTTTATGGAGGTCCTGGCATAAACACTGTGAATGATTCGTGGGAATACAACAATTACTTCTGGTGGCAATCCTTAGCGCAACAAGGTTATATTGTTGTTTCTGTCGATGCTAGAGGCACTGGATATAGAGGAAGAGACTTTAAGCATAGTACCTATTTGCAATTAGGAAAATACGAGACTGAAGATCAAATAGCAGCAGCTAAAAATTTAGGTAATGAACCTTATATTGATTCTGAAAGAATTGGAATCTTTGGTTGGAGTTATGGAGGATATATGTCTTCTCTTTGTATAACAAAAGGCGCTGATGTATTTAAAGCAGCAATTGCTGTTGCTCCTGTAAGTAACTGGCGCTTTTATGACAATATTTATACAGAAAGATTCATGAGAACTCCACAAGAAAATGGCGAAAATTACGACATCAACTCTCCTATTGACCATGTAGCTAAACTAAAAGGAAATTACTTACTTATTCATGGAACTGCTGATGATAATGTACATTTTCAAAATGCGATTGAAATGGTAGATGCACTTCAAAAAGCGGACAAGCAATTTGATTTTATGGCCTACCCCAATAAAAACCATGGAATTTATGGAGGCAAAACACGTTTAAACCTATACAATAAGATGACTAAATTCATATTAAATAATTTATAAAACATCTATGAAAACATTTGCATATGTTATACTAACCTTCATTTCCAGCGCTTCTATAGCGCAATTATCCAATCAGATTAACTGGATGACATGGGACGAAATGACCGCTATACGAGAAACGGATTCAGTTAAAAAAAAGATATTTATAGATTTTTATACTGGATGGTGTGGATGGTGCAAGAAAATGGACGCCACAACATTTTCAGATCCGAATATTGTAACGTACATGAATCAAAATTTTTATGCAGTAAAATTTGATGCTGAAACAAAAGATACCATTGTCTTTAATAACCACACATTTATTAATACTGACCCTACATTTGTTAAAAAATCTACAAATGCAAGAGGTCGTACGCATTGGTTTGCTCAATCTTTGTTGGAAAGTCAATTATCTTACCCTTCTTATGCAATGCTTGATGAAAATTTCACAAGATTGATGATCTGGAAAGGCTATAAAAAACAAGATGAATTAATCGGTATTTTAGTGTTTTTTGCTACCAACCAATACAAGTATTATCATAACTTCTTAAATGAACAATGGAGGAAATCACTGCAACAGCAGCAAGGAAAAACACAATTGGGACAATAGAATTTTCTTAAAATATTGCTCACTTCTATTAGAATTAATCGATTATCCTAAATGCAATAAAGCGGAAAACACGAAAAGGCGTGAACACAAATAATAGCGATTACTAAAATTGAAAACTAAACTCACACATGCCTCAATGCCAATTCATTAATTAGCCCGTCAGCAAGTCCCATTTTAGGAACTAGCATATTAGTTGATTTCGCTGATTTCATAGCAAATAGGTAAATTTTTCCTGCTAAAACAATTACATCAGCTCTGTTTGGTTTCAAATTAAACTTTTCAATTCTTTCTTCCAATTCAAAGGAATCCATAGCGTTAACAATTCCTTCTATATCCTGGTACGAAATGAAATCATTCGCTTTCTGTCCACTCACTTTAAATATTTTAGAGATATTTCCTCCAGTACCTATCGTCACAACATTTTCTTGTTCTTTAACGACACCAACAATGAAGTCTTTTAATTCGTTCCAAACGGTATCTTTCACCTTTGATGTTAGCAATCTTACTGCTCCAATTTTAAAAGACCGAGACATTATCCGTTGTCCATTTTCCAATAAAGTAACTTCAGTACTTCCGCCCCCCACGTCCACATATAAATAGGTTTTTTTAATAGGTAAACCCGCTGTTTTCCAATTAGAAAAAATTAGAGATGCTTCTTCTTCTCCAGATATTAAATCAATATAAACTTCCGACATAGAATAAATATAATCTCTTACTTCAATACCATTCAGTGCTTCACGCATTGCAGATGTTGCGCAGGCTCTATAATCATCTACTTCATTAACTTCCATTAATAATTTAAAAGACTTCATAACCTTTAATAACTTCTCACCTTTCTCATCTGGGACTTTGCCTTCCTTAAACACATCCTCGCCCAAACGAAGCGGAACTCTAAACAATAATATTTTATCGGTATTTACGCTCTCTTTTTCGATGACAACTCGTTTTATCAATAATCGAATTGCATTCGAACCTATGTCTATTGCGGCTAATTTCATATTGTTCATTTATCAAAACACAACATACGTACAATTTATAGACACGTCTATAAAATAAAAGGAAATCTATACGAATGTAAGGCTGAATATAGGTATATTTATGATCTTATAGTCTATCTATTACTTTCACTGAGTAATTTGTTTATTGTAATTTATATGACTAGACAACAGAAGATTATATTTGGAGTATCTAATACGACTATTATGAAGAGAATTTTTGCAATAACTATATCCAGTCTGCTATTCATCAATACGATAGGTCAGGTAAACATAACTAAACCTGATAAAAAAGCACTGAAAATAGCGCAATCAAATTTATTAAAAGAAAATTTCAATGAAGCATTTAACATGTTTTCTACACTCTATAATAAATACCCTCAAAACCCTGAAATACTATTTGGAATTGGTGTTTGCAAACTAAACAAAAAAGGAGAGGAAAAGTATGCGCTTCCAATATTAATTGAAGCCTACAGAAACGAAACTAAGAACGATGATATTTTATTCTATTTAGGAAAATCATATCATTATCATCATAAGTTTGATGAAGCACAATCTTCTTTCGAGGAATACAAAACCAACAACAAAATTTCAATTCCTATAGCTGAAATAGACAAAAACATTGAAATGGCCATCAATGCAAAAAAACAAATTCGAAACGCTAGAAATGTAGAAATAGTTAATATTGGATCTACAATTAATACTGCAAACGAAGAGTCTATACCAGTAATTTTACCAAATGGAAAAGGCATTTTCTTCACTTCAAGCAGGGAGGGCGGCTTTTCAAATGATAAAAATTTTAAAGGAAACTATTTTCAAGACATCTATTTTTCTGAATACAAAAACTATGAATGGCAGACTGCTTTCAATGAAAAAGCCTTTAACTCAAAACTAAACGATGGTTGTTCTAGTATCTCTCATGATGGCTCTTTACTGATTAGCTACATTATGGGTGATAATAGTTCGAAAAAAACAGCTTCTACAGAAGGGAATCTTTACTACTCATCCTATAGCGACTCGGCGCTATGGAGTGCGCCTATAAAATTTGGACCAACCATTAATAGTGAATATCAAGAATTGAGTGCGTGCTTCTCCTTAGACAAGGAAACACTTTATTTCTCTTCAAATAGACCTGGAGGATACGGGGGGTTTGACCTCTATAAAGCAAAAAAATTACCAAATGGAAAATGGGGCACAGCGGTTAACCTAGGACCAATAATTAATACAGAACATGATGAAAAAGCTCCTTATCTTCATGCAGATGGAGAAACTTTCTACTTTTCCTCTGAAGGGCACTCTACAATGGGAGGCTTTGACATATTTAAATCTTACGAAAGAGCCAATAAATATTGGAGCACTCCAGAAAACATTGGATACCCAATCAATACAGTAGAGAATGACGTTTACTTTACCATCAGTAAAGATAATAAAACAGGTTATTATTCATCAGACAGAGAAGGTAGTTTGGGAGGATCGGATATATTCAAAATTAAAATGTTTGATGCAGCTAACTATCAAGAAGTAATCCATTGCAGCATTTTTAACAAACAAGAAAAAACACCCGTAAATGCTAAAGTTACATTGATCGATGAAATTAGTCACGAATTAAAAGGTATTTATCGCCCTAACGGTTCAGGGAAATTTATTATGGTCATACTTCCCGGAGTTGACTACCAAATTGCTATTGAAGCGGATGGATATAATTCTAGAATTTTACACATGAACTTCCCGGAAAGTACTGATTTATATACAAATTATGAATTCAATTTAGTGAAGAAGGAATTCAAACAGCAATAAGCTAAGCAAGACAATCATTGGCCTGTATCCCTTATTTTCTTTCTCTCTATTCATTTTAATCCCAAGAACTGTTTTCTAAAAAGCGAAATCTGCTAGTTAATAGATCTAAAACATCGCTGAAGCCCATTCTCTATATAACACATGAAAAGCCTGTACATAATTCGCCACGGAGATTCACCCTTCATTCAAGGGGCTAATGATTTTGAAAGGCCACTAAGTGAAATGGGAAAATATGATGCAATCAATATCGGATTGCATTTAAGTGAAGATTACCCCAGCCCCTCCTATATTCTCTCAAGCGCAGCCCAAAGAGCAATTACAACAGCAAGAATAATTGGTGCAGAATTGGATTTTGATACCACTACTATTACTGCCAAAAAGGAATTGCACAACGCATCAATGCAAATAGTAATGCAAGCGATAATTGATATTCCAGAAAAACACGACTGCGCAATGGTTTTTGGACACAATCCAGGTTTAAGCGCACTGGCTTCTTACTTAACTGGAGAAAACTTCAATATGGCAACATGCAATACAGTTCTATTAAATGTAGAAACGGACGCCTGGAACGAATTATCAAAAGACACATGTACGGTTAGGAATTATATAGCTCCTTAACCCTTAACTGCGCTTATTACCTCTTCATCTAAGGGCTTTACTTTAGACCCAAACACTCGGATAAGTGCTCCCTCTTCATCAATTAAGTATTTTTGAAAATTCCATTTGACTTTAGAATCCACTACTCCATTTAATTCTTTTCTCGTTAACCAATTGTATAGTGGATGAATCTTATCGCCTTTTACATATATCTTCTGCGTAATGGGAAAAGTGACACCATAGTTCTTCTTGCAAAATGTCTGTATTTCTTCGTTAGTACCGGGCTCCTGATTCATAAACTGATTACAAGGTAAACCGATGATTACTAAATTCTCTTTATTTTGCTCATACAACTTTTGTAAACCCTCATATTGAGGCGTATAGCCGCATTTGGAAGCCACGTTTACGAATAATATTTTTTTTCCCTTAAACGCATTTAAATTAATCTCCTTACCATCCGTTCCAGTTAAAGAGAAATCATAGACAGTAGATGATGTTTGCATAGAAAAGGATAAACAGAAAAGTAAAAATGAAAACATAAATAAATTTTAAGGGTTATACGAAGAAATCAAAACTATTCTACCGGCGGAATTAATAAACCATCGCAATCAAACGACACTTCTATTAAATCTTCAGTAATTGCATCGTAATCAGCTTGAGAAACTGCTTCTCCTGCTTCCTTTGCATCATCTAAGAAATGCTTTTGCATTTCGATACTTGTTGTATCAACTTGACCAACACCATTCATGATTACCTCATATCCCGAAGGGGTATCCGTCGGAATACCAAAATGGTTTCTGAAAATTACACGAACAGCACTACTATCCTCTTTTAATACCGTAATCCAACACCCAGCTTTTTTACACACTTCAGATATTTCTGCTTTTACTAAGCCCTCAAACGTACCGGTTTCCATTACTGTAGCGTACATCTCGTCAACCGACACCCATTCCGTTAATTCAAATTCATTGTTTCCAAAAAACTGCAATCCATTAACCATTACAACTCCTTCCTCAAGAATATCTTCATCTATTGTTTCTTCCTGTGCTTTCTCTTTTACTTCCTCTTTTACTTCCTCTTTTACTTCCTCTTTTACTTCCTCTTTTGCCTCTCCGCAAGACGTGAAACCCGCAACTAGGGCTATTGATAAAGAATAAATAATTTTTTTCATGTGGTATAGTTTTAACTTAAATGTAAATATAGTAACCTTTAATCAATAGCAAAATCCATATTACCTTATGTTTTGCTGATCACTCCACTTATGGTAAGCATTTGAATAAACATTATGCTGATCCCATGTTTTAGAAAAATTGTGATAGCCTGTATACTCTGGTTTTGCACACATGTAGAAATAGTCATGCGATTCGTAGTTCAAAACAGCATCTATTGTTTGAAGTTCTGGAATTGATATTGGACCAGGTGGCAAGCCTCCATGCAAATAAGTGTTGTAAGGTGATTCCGTTTTTAAATGCTTTTTAAGTATTCTTCTCAACGTAAAATCTCCTACAGCATACTTAACAGTTGGATCTGCTTGCAGCTTCCACCCATCTCTCAATCTGTTTAAATATAGACCAGCAATTTTTGCTTGTTCATCAAACTTTACTTTTTGTTCCTCATAAACGATAGAAGCCAATATGGTAATCTCTGACTGACTGAGGCTTAAATCAGCAGCTTTTTGAATCCTCGTAGCGTTCCAAAAATTTTTATAACAACTAGCAAGTTTCTGAATGAACTGTTCTGGAGTTATATCAGAATAACATTCATACGTATTTGGCATAAAGAAAGTAGAGAATGTTTGCTTTGTAAAACCATAGTGTGCAATAATAGAATCGTTATTAAAAATAGCACTCAAAGAAGCTGAATCTGCATCAATAAAAGAAGCTACAACTCCAGCTACATCCTCTATTGTTCGCACGTTGTTTATTACAACATTTACAATAACTCTTTTTTGAATGGATGGATTTGCGTAATAATGAATGTTATTTACCAATGAATTATACGTATTCCACTCCTTTTCAATTTTTAATTTACCTGAAGGAATCTTTTCATCCTGATACCCTTTGTGCTTGACTAAAATAATAAAATCTGAACTACTTTCAATATACCCTGAATTCTGAAGCTCTTCTCCTAAATCTGCATAAGACATTTCGGATGCAATTGGAACATTGAACCCACTTTCTATAGGGGTATTACTTATTTGGTATACTTTGTAATAGGGATACCCAAAATATCCAGCTACAGCAAGAACAAGAATTAATACAAAAAGCTTTTTCACAAAGCGAAAGTAAGCAATTTATGAAATCTTTCGCATTCTTAAACTTTCAGGCGTAACTTCTAAGTACTCATCTTCTTTGATGTACTCCATTGCTTCTTCCAATGAAAATTTAACTTTAGGCGCAATTTTTTCTGCTTCATCTGTACCAGACTTACGCATATTTGTCAATTGCTTTCCTTTGGTAATGTTTAGTTCTAAATCATTATCGCGCGAATGCTCACCAATTACCATCCCTTTATACGTTTGCTCACCTGGCTCTAAAAAGAAACGACCTCTATCTTGCAGTTTGTTTAAGGAATAAGCTAACACTTGACCTTGCTCTAGAGAAACCAAAGAACCTTTGTTTCTTCCTGGGATATCCCCTTTTAATGGAGCATATTCTCTAAAACGATGTGTCATAATTGCCTGACCTGATGTTGCAGTAAGCATAGTATTTCTCAAGCCTATTATTCCTCTTGAGGGAATGTCAAACTCTAAATGCTGTAAATCTCCTTTTGGCTCCATTACTAGCATGTCTCCCTTTCGCTGGGTAACCAATTCAATAGCCTTACCTGAAACCTCTTCAGGAACATCAATTACCATTGTTTCGTATGGCTCGCATTTAACACCTTCAATCTCTTTGATAATAACTTGCGGTTTTCCAACTTGAAGCTCATATCCTTCTCTACGCATAGTTTCAATCAAAACTGATAAGTGGAGAACACCTCTACCAAATACGATAAACTTATCTTCAGTAGCAGTTGGCTCTACTCTTAAAGCAAGATTTTTTTCTAACTCTTTGTACAACCTATCTCTTAGGTGACGGGATGTAACAAACTTTCCTTCTTTACCAAAAAATGGTGAGTTATTTATTGTAAATAACATACTCATTGTTGGCTCATCTACTTTAATTCTCTCTAAAGCATCAGGATTTTCGAAATCCGCAATAGTATCACCAATCTCAAATCCTTCAATTCCTACTATAGCGCAAATATCTCCACTTCTTACTTTATCAACTTTCTCTTTGCCTAGACCAATAAAAACATGGAGTTCTTTTATTCTAACCTTTTTATTCCCGTTTGCTGTACAAAGCGAATAATCTTTACCTACTTCCAAATCTCCTCTCAACAACCTTCCAATTGCTATACGACCCGTAAAAGCTGAAAAATCCAAAGAAGTAATTTGCATTTGAGGAGTTCCTTCATTGTAAGGTGCCTCTGGTATGCTTTCTACAATTGCGTCTAACAAAGGAATAATATTCGTAGTTGGTTGCTGATAATCTGTACTCATCCAACCATTTTTGGCAGAACCAAAAATTGTAACAAAATCTAATTGATCTTCTGTAGCATCTAGATTAAACATCAAATCAAAAACGTTGTCTTGCGCTAAATCTGGAGTACAGTTGTCTTTATCAACTTTGTTCACAACAACAATAGGCTTCAGTCCTAACTCAAGTGCCTTTGTAAGCACAAAACGCGTTTGCGGCATCGGACCTTCAAATGCATCTACTAATAAAAGAACACCATCCGCCATTTTTAGAACACGTTCTACTTCACCACCAAAATCGGCGTGCCCAGGGGTATCAATTATATTGATTTTTACATCTTTATAATTGACAGAAACATTCTTTGAAAGAATTGTAATACCTCTTTCTTTTTCCAGATCATTGTTGTCTAATATTAAATCTTTCGATTCTTTTCTTGGATCAAGTACTTGACATTCTCCAATTATTTTATCAACTAATGTTGTTTTACCGTGATCGACGTGCGCTATAATAGCGATGTTTCTGATTGATTGCATACTAGGTTTTTTATGAAGCCGCAAAAGTAGAATAAATAACCTATTAAAACGGAAAAGTTTACTTTATATTAAACCAAATATGTATTTTGATTCTAACAAAGCCACCTCAAGTACCAAAATGCATTACATTTGCATTTCGAAACAAGAAAAATGTCAGAAACAAAAAAACCCCTAAACCCACTAAAAAAGCTCCGTAAGAGACTGCATACGGATGTATGGAATGCAATGCAAGATTTCAATATGATTGAGAATGGAGACAAGGTTATGGTCTGCGTTTCTGGTGGAAAAGACAGCTATACTCTTTTAGATTGTTTACTGCATTTCAAGAATTATTCTGATATCGATTTCGAAATACTAGCGGTTAACCTTGATCAAAAACAACCTGGATTTCCAGAAGAAACGTTACCTAAGTACCTTGCTGAATTAGATGTTCCTTTTGATATAGTAGAAAAAGACACATACAGTATTGTAAAAGAAAAAGTTCCTGAAGGAAAAACAACATGCAGCCTTTGCTCTCGATTAAGGAGAGGTGTTTTATATACCACAGCAAAAAATCATGGATGCAACAAAGTTGCTTTAGGGCATCATAGAGACGACATTATTGAAACATTTATGCTGAATCTTTTCTTTGCAGGAAAGATGGAAGCAATGCCGCCAAAATACATTACCAACGACAGTGCGCATATCGTGATTCGTCCAATGGCATATTGTAAAGAATCAGAAATCGCTGAATTCTCGAAACTAAGAAACCATCCGATTATTCCTTGCAACTTATGCGGGGCTCAACCCAATTTGCAACGTCAAATGATGAAGGAATTATTGACGAACTGGGAAAAAAGATATCCAAATCGAAGAGCTATTATGTTTAACGCATTGAGAAATGTATCTCCCACTCATCTTCTAGACAAAGATATTCATGATTTCTCTGATTTAGAAAAAATGCTTGACAACGCCTTAATTACAAACGACGAGCACTTACCAATTTAAATAAATATATTTTATAATTATTCTGTAGGATTTTTTAAACATTTGTTTACTTTTGCGCCGGGCAAGTCTTATACGATCAGCTCCTACTTAATCCCCCAGAATGGGAACATAGCAAGGGTCGGTGGTTGAGCGATGCGATGTAAGTAGCTTGCCCATTTTTTACTTTAACTCTAAGTAAAAATTTCAATAAAATTTATCTTAATAAGCCTGACGAACAGCGTAACGCAATTTACGCGTATACTCTTCTCTTAACCACTTGATATAACTTGGAGTACTTTTACAAATACAATACGTGTATTGTTTAACCTTGTATTCTATGTCATCTTTCAACAAATCAACTAAAGCAAGAGAATCTGCTTGCTCCTCGGCATTTTCAATACATATTTTTGCATGATGATTAATGGAATTATCAATTGCTGCTTTGGGCCTTAATCCATTTTTAATCACATTTTTGTAGTCTGACTTAATATCGAAATCTAAATCTGTAGAATTTTTAAAATTCTCCTTTAATTCTTCTGGCATTAGGTACCTAAACTGACGCTCAATCTCTTCATCATCTACAATGTTCTGCAGATAAAAGTCAGGAGATTTAAAAATAGCATACCAGTCGATTGGAGTACTCCACAAACCAAATCTTGCAGCATTGTTCCCCATATCAATTACGGTAAACTCATTCTTATTGGGCAAGACTCTTGATCCCCTCCCAATCATTTGATGGTACAACGTCAAAGATTTGGTAGCGCGATTCAGAATAATTGTATCTACCGTAGGCTCATCAAAGCCAGTCGTAAGTATTCCTACAGAAGTTAAAATTGCATTAGGCGTATGTTTAAACCACTGAATAATTTCTCTCCTTTCGTTATCAGAATTAGTGTTATCCAAGTGCTTCACATCATATCCTGCATTGTGAAAGGTCTCATGAACCAATTTTGACGTATTGATACCATTATTGAATATCAATGTCTTTTTGCCTTTTGATTTTTGTTCATAAGCATATAAAAGCTTTTCTAGCATTGAATAATTACCATACAACTGTTCGGAGGAACGAACTGTATAGTCTCCATTAATACCGATCCGAAGAGAACGCAAACTAACATCAAAACTGTAGGTTGTTGCTTTTGACAAAAAACCACTTTCAATTAATGAATTGATTGAATTACCAACAATTAGCTCATCGTAATTCTCATACATTGGTAGTTTTATGTTTGAACTTAGCGGAGTTGCAGTTACACCAAGAATAATACACTTTTCAAAATGTTTAAATAATTTGCGGAATGAGTTGTAATGTGCCTCGTCAATTATGACCAATCCAACATCACTAATATCTAAACCGTCATTTAGCCTGTTGTTCAACGTTTCCACCATTGCAACAAAACAAGTAAAGTCGGCTTGATCTGACAATTCCTTAACCTTACTGTTAATTATTTTGTTGTTTACGCCAAATTCACAAAGCATATTAGAAGTCTGCTTACACAATTCTATTCTGTGTGTTAGTACTAATGCTTTTTTTTCTGTTTCCTGAATATATCTTTTGGCAATCTCTGAGAAAATGACCGTTTTTCCACCTCCTGTTGGCAATTGATAAAGAAAATTATAATTGTCTGGATGCTCATTTATCTTTCGAAAAATTTCATCCAAATCATTCTTTTGGTAATCATATAACTTCTTACCTTGTTTTTCTTTAACCACAATTTCTTCCACTAAACAATCTTATTTGATGTTGAAAATCGTGCAAAAATAATCACTTTATCTTACTTAAAATAATGTTTAATTCGATCTTTTGAAAATTTCTGAAAATATCACCATTTTATTAACCTAGCCACCGGATATCTATTGTGGGTTTTTTCGTAATACGGAGAGCGCTGATAAATGAAAAATAGCTGCGACCATCGGCTATTAGCAAAAGCTTCGTCGGATTTAATTTTATTCTGAAAGTCCATCTTCAACTTTGAATCCTCTTTCAACAACCTTACTGCTTCATCTTCAAAAGAGAAAGGAGAAAACCATTCTTTCTGCTGCAATATGCCATCAAAAAAATTCCATGCAAAATAAGAGTCAACCCCTTGTGGCTCCATAGTTTCAATAATGTAGCGGTTAGCCACCTGATTTGTGTAAATAATGAAATCTCCTTTGTAATAATTAATGGGAGCTACTTTTTTTTCAACTTTAACATCGTAATGCAAATAATGACCTTCATAAGGAGTTTTTGCAGTTTCATAGTCTTTTATGTAATAGATTTCAGCAGTTATACTGGTATCATTTTGAATTTCTACCATTTCAATTTGATTCAACCTTAATCTTTCCACCACTTCTTTGTAAGCCTGCGGAACGATATATCCTATGGGTTTTTCAACAACAATATCTGCGTTAAATTTATTGAAGTACTTAATTTTCTTAGTATATGGCTTATCGTGATTGTAAATTGTTTTTTTAGCGTCTTTTCCAAAAGCACTTGTTACCTCTTCCACTTCATAGCCTTTAAAATCAATTTTTTGAAAAGTAATTGTATCTCTTTTCCAAGAAATTGGAAATGTTTTTTGCTGCTTCACGTCTGCATCAGCAAGTTGCTTTGCCGCT
>JAQWQH010000242.1 GCA_029244805.1 Flavobacteriales bacterium | reverse complement strand
AGAGCCCAAAGAGATGGTGTTGCATAAAGCCAAAGATAAAGGTATTGACATTTCGAAAATAATTATTCAATCAGCAAATCGAGAAGAGGTGCCAACAATGGTGTCATTGAGCGATGTTTCTTTGTTTTTTATTAAGCCTGTTTTCTCTAAAAAGGCTTCTTCACCGACCAAGATGGGGGAGATATTGAATTTAAATATCCCTATTGTTTGTAATTCAGATGTAGGCGATGATGATTTAGTCATGAATGAAATTCTGCCGGAGTATTTAGTGAAAGAGTTTTCTAATGAAGAATATGAAAGAGTTATAGGAAAACTTCTAGAGAATCAACATATTCCAAATACGGAGTTAAGAAAATATGCTTCAGATTTCTTTTCTTTAAACAAAGGAGTCGAAACGTATTATACTATATTTAATTCTATAGCAAATAGATAATATTATACTGATTTAATAGGGTTTTATTTAGTTTAATTTAAAAATTAAGTAAAACTATATAAATAGATGGTTATGTGTAGTTTATGAATTAATTAATTTTTATTTATGTAGGTGTTTTTGTTGACTGAAATATTGTTTTAAGTCATTTTAATGACTACTAGAACAGTTTCATAACCCTTTTGGTTGTCTTGGTTTTTTTATTCTTTTGGATAGGAAGAAACGTATGAGAATATAAATAAAGTTATCTTTATCTTATGAAATTAGTTTTCGCAACAAACAATCAAAATAAAGTCAACGAGATAAAATCTTTACTCGGAGAAGGAGTTGAAATAGTAACACTAAAGGATATTGGTTGCATTGAGGAGTTACCCGAAACGCAAGAAACATTGGAGGGAAATGCTTTGCAAAAAGCGAGATATGTGGCTGATAAATATCACGTAAATTGTTTCGCAGACGATACAGGATTAGAAATAGAATCATTGAATGGGGCTCCTGGGGTTTATTCTGCTCGTTATGCTGGAGTGGAATGTCAAGCTGAAGATAATATGGTCAAAGTACTTGCTGAATTAGATGGTAAAGAAAATAGGACAGCAAAATTTAGAACCATTGTTGCTCTTATATTAAACGGCGAAGAACACTCCTTTGAAGGAAAGGTAGATGGAAGTATTACCCGTTCTAAAAGTGGTTCTGATGGTTTTGGTTATGATCCAATATTTCAACCAAATGGATTTGATATGACCTTTTCAGAAATGTCAATGTCGCAAAAGAATTCCATAAGCCATCGTGGAAAAGCTGTAGCTGAGTTGGTTGCATTTTTAAAGGCGTAATTTCCAAGATTCTAACCTTTCAGCGCTACTTGTATTACATCTTCAAACAATTGTTTTAGTGAAACCCCTTCCTGTGCTGCCATTTTTGGAATAATACTTTCTGCAGATTGTCCTGGAACAGCGTTAATTTCAATTAAATGTGGTTCCCCATTATGAATGATATAATCTGCTCTAGCAATTCCTGAAAAATCAAGAATTTCATAAACTTTTAATGTCATTTTCTTAATTTTATCAGTCATTTCTGCCTCCAGATCAGCTGGTGTGATTTCGTTAGATTCTCCTTTGTATTTTGCGTCAAAATCAAAGAAATTATTGTCAGTTACTATTTCTGTTATGGGTAAAACATGTATTCCCCTTAATGACTTATAAATACCATTAGTAACTTCTCTTCCAATTAAAAAAGATTCGATCAAAGCTTGAGTACCATGTTTTAATGCTAACGTGATGGCATTTTCTAATTCACTTTCATTTTCTACTTTCGTTACACCATAACTACTTCCTCCATCTGCAGGTTTAACAAAGCAAGGAAGCCCAACTTTCTCTATTATTTCTGAACTATTAATCGATTCATCTTTCCGAATTAATGCTGCTTTAGCAACAGGGATGTCGAAACTTTCTAAGAAGCGATTGCAAGCAAATTTATTGAATGTAAGTGTCGCTGCTAGTTGACTGCAGGTTGTGTAAGGTATATCTAGCATATCGAAATACGCTTGCAATTTCCCATCCTCTCCTGGTGTGCCGTGAATCACGATAAAAGCACAGTCGAGGGTTATTTTCTTTCCATTTATTTCAAAAGAAAAATCAGTTCGATTGATGGGTTGTTTCTTCTCATTTTCATCAAAACCAAACCATCCGTCTGTATCAATTTGAATTTTATAGACATTGTATTTATTCCTATCTATATTTTCGAAAACTGTTTTAGCACTTTTCAAGGAAATACCCTTTTCTTTGCTATATCCACCTCCAATTACAGCAATGTTTTTCATGTTGATGTTTAAAAAATTTGACAATAATTATGCAATTATAATACAAGATTCGTGTTCAAAGTTATGTTTCTCTAAATTCATTTATTCATTGCTCTAAACTAATTATCAACAGTTAATCGTTATTGCTATATTCAAACTAATTTGGTTTTAGGTTAATTGTTTTTTTAGCAAACCAAAATCTGGGCAATGGCGGGTGTTCTAGTATGAAATTTTCTGGCATCTACGGATGAATAAAGAAGTGAAAAATTCGTGAAGTAAAATGGTTTGAATCTGTGTTTACAAAACAATATTTTTATATTTGTTTTGATTTAAAATGAATATGGGTTTAGTAAAAGCATTTTTTAGATTCTTAATTAGTAAGTTGTTCTTAATCAACCTAGCACTTGTAATCTCGGTTGGGTTTATGATTCCTTATTGCTCACTAGGTGCTTTAGAAGATTTTACGAACAATGATTCCGAAGATTATCAACTTAATTACATCGCGGTGCCAAATTTTATAGGCATCTATATGGATAATATCGATGATTTTATTGGAACTAAAGATTTGAACTACGTTATCAATGATTCGGTTTATTCAGACAATGCACCTGCAGGCTCGGTGATCAGTCAAGATCCAGATCCTCATATTGAAACGGCTAGCGATACAATCCCTTCTTTTGTAAAACCGGGTCGTAGAATATATCTAACGGTTGTCAAAAAAGGTGGAGAGTATAAAGTTCTACCCGATCTATTATCTGTGAATAACTCTAAAAAATTGGCGAAGGTAAAATTAGAAATGCTTGGTTTTAAAGTGAATTTCGAACCAAAGCCGCATAAAGATGATGGTCGTGTTTTGGAATTGAAACACAAAGGAAAAAATATAGAAGCAGGTAATAAATTACTTAAAGGTTCCGTTATAGACGTGATCTACGGAAGTGGAGAAGGTGGGAAACCTGTCAATTTACCATTGCTGATTGGAGAAACAGCATTTAATGCACAACAATTATTGGCATTGTCAGGCTTAGAGTCTGAAGTGTTATACGAAAGTGCATTAACATCTGAAGACTCTTTATCTTTTGTAGTTTATAAACAAAGCCCTCATCCTCGAAGTGTTGTTAAAGGTTTAGTTCCTTCGGGTTCTCTAGTAACAATAATGGCAAGAAAACAGGTTGTTGTAGCGGATACATCAGCATTCGTAGATTCGTTATAGAAATTGATTGATTGATTGATTGATGAGAAAAATAATAGTTCTACTTACGGTATTTATTTCTTTTGCAACTTGTGCACAAGAAGAACTGCAGCCATTAAGATTTAATGGTAAAATAATGAAAGAGGAAGCGCAGCAGAAAGTTAGCGTTTTACACGAATCCTTCACTTATATATTTGATACATTAGATCTTCCTTTTTTTGATGACTTTTCGAGTGATCATTTCAAAACCTTCAACGATACCATTGGCGGTTCAAATGTCGAAGACTCGACATGGTTTTTATTAGAAATCGCGGGTGTTCCTAATGCTTGGGGAAGCTCTTATATGTTGGATACAAGCTATCGCTTCGAATATGATACGGTTCCAGGGTATGGTTTCGACTCTATTTCGATTGATACAATTGCATTGCCGTCTTCATTTGTTGATGTTTTTACATTGGATAATTATCCTGTAACCTCTTCGAATACAGAAGTATGGCCTTCATTTTATACT
>JAQWQH010000232.1 GCA_029244805.1 Flavobacteriales bacterium | reverse complement strand
GGTATAACACTATAGCGTCATCCGGACCTACTGCTGGTCAAATGGTGGTTCCCGGAGAGTATAACCCTGAGGGGGCCTTCGCGGATTTTGTTGGGTGTCCAATAAATGGAACTTGGACGCTGAATGTTTCTGATAATATTTTGGCTGATGATGGTTGGATTTGTCAATGGGGAATTCACTTTTTAGATTCTTTGAATCCGAATAGTGAGACGTATGCTCCTGAAATTTTTGACGAATTTTGGTATAGCGACCCTACAATTATAGTTGATGGAAATAATGATACAACTATTGTGATCCGACCAGATACTATCGGACCATTTGATTATACTTTTGAAGTGCTTGATAGTTATGGTTGTAGTTATGATACTACAATTGTTGTCAACGTAATAGAGCCAGCTTCTATAGTTCCAAATTCAACAGCCTGTTTGGGTAATGAATTTGATTTTACCAATACATATGCTCCGCAAGGTGGCGAATGGTGGGTTGATGGACCTGGACCAGTTACTTTTACTCCTAATCAAACAGTTTTAAACCCGACTGTTAATGTAGTAGTGGGAGGAGGTTATACATTTTACTTTGCAGATGTTCAGTGTAGTGATACAACATCGATGGAGTTATTCTATTCAGGAACACCAGATGTTGAGGTTCTATATGAAGGAAACGCAGTAGATGAAGTCACTATATGTACAGATGATCAAATAACTTTAACTGTTCAAGGTCAGGACGGAGATTCATATTTATGGAATATCCCAGGAGGTAACGCAGATTCTATTGTTGTTACTTCAAACGTGCCTACACCGAACGGTGTTTTATATGAAATGGATGTAACAGGTTTTTGTGGAGAAGATTCAGACGGTATTACTGTTTTTGTTGAAGATTGTGAAATTCCAAATGTGATATCGCCTAATGGAGATGGTCAAAATGAAGTGTTTTTTACGAATTACGCTACACATCATAGTGATGTGAATTTAACTATCTATAATAGATGGGGTAGGGTGGTTTACAAAACAGATAATTATGATAACACATGGAATGGAGTCAACATGAACGGTAATAGGGTAGCCGCTGGAACATATTTCTATACTATGCGTTGGGATGGTGGAGAAAAAGATGCCCATGGAACAATTACCGTTTTTGATTAAAACTAAAACGAACACAGTATTATATTGATTAAAATCCTCGTTCCGATAGTTATCGGAACGAGGATTTTTTCTTTCTTTGAATTTCGAAAAAAATGAATTATGGCTTTAAAATGTGGTATAGTTGGGTTACCTAATGTTGGGAAATCCACCTTGTTTAATTGTTTGTCAAATGCGAAAGCACAGTCCGCAAACTTTCCTTTTTGTACAATTGAACCTAATGTTGGGACAATTACAGTTCCCGATTCTCGGTTAAATAAATTAGAAGAGCTAGTTAAGCCAGAACGTGTAATGCCCACTACGATTGAAATTGTTGATATTGCAGGGTTGGTCAAAGGCGCTTCTAAGGGAGAAGGTCTTGGGAATCAGTTTTTGGCAAATATTCGAGAGGTGGATGCAATTATTCATGTTGTAAGGTGTTTTGACGATGGAAATATTGTTCATGTAGATGGAAGCATTGATCCAGTTAGAGACAAAGAGATAATTGATTTCGAATTACAATTGAAAGATTTAGAGTCTATAGAAAAAAATATTGGAGCTTTAGCCAGAAAAGCTAAATCAGGAGATAAAGATGCAATTAGGCAGTATGAAGTTTTTGAAGCTGCAAAAAAACATTTGGAGGCAGGCAATTCGATTCGTTCTTTGGGCGTAGATAAGGAGAAAATGACCTTATTGGATGAAATGCACTTGCTCACAGCAAAACCTGTATTATATCTCTGTAATGTAGATGAAGCATCTGTAAAAGATGGAAATAGTTATGTAGAGGCGGTAAAAGATGCAGTTAAGGATGAAGATGCCGAAGTGCTAATTCTTGGTGCAGCCATAGAAGCGGATATTAACGAATTAGAAACTTTCGAAGAAAGACAAATGTTTCTGGATGACCTAGGTTTGGATGAACCTGGCGTAAGTAAATTGATTGGTTCAGCCTACAAATTATTAAAACTGCAGACTTATTTTACTGCCGGAGTAAAAGAAGTAAGAGCATGGACAATTAATTTAGGTATGACTGCACCGCAAGCTGCTGGTGTAATACATACAGATTTCGAAAAAGGATTTATCAAGGCTGAAGTGATCCACTACAATGATTTTATTGAGTTTGGATCTGAGGCTAAATGTAAGGAAGTTGGAAAATTAAATATCGAAGGAAAGGAATATGTGCCTGAAGATGGTGATGTAATGCACTTTAGGTTTAATGTATAAATACTAAACAGAGTTCTTAATCGTTATGAATTGAATGAAGCTATTTGTATTACAAATTTCATTATTTATTTGCGTTGCTTTTCACGCGCAGAATGGAGGGAATAGTGCGTTTCAATTTCTAAATTTCTCTAATTCTGCCAGAGTAGAGGCTGCGGGTGGTTACCTTTTGACGGTTAAGGATAGCGATGCATCTTTAGGAGTAGAGAATCCTTCTTTATTGAATTCTTCCATGCATGGATTTTTAGCACTGAATTATGTTAATTATTTTGCTAATTCTAGTTATGGTTATTCATCGTATACCAAACATTATACAGAGATCGGAACATTTAATGCTTCCTTATTGTTTGCAAATTACGGCAAGTTTGAAAATGCTGATGTAAGTGGAGTAAGAAATGGCAGCACTTTTTCTGCAAATGATGTGGCATTGGCTTTTGCTTATGGAAGGGAGTTGGATTCAAATTTTTCCATAGGCGCGGATGTTAAGTTTGTAGGTAGTTTCCTAGAAGCATACTCTGCATATGGAATCTGTTCAGATATAGCTGCAACCTATACAAAGAAAGTGAATGGTTTTGCAGCAGCTTTTATGATTAAAAATTTGGGAACACAATTAAAGACGTATACTTCTAATAATAGAGAGTCATTGCCTTTAAATATTTTGTTAGCTTTTTCGAAGAAACTGA
>JAQWQH010000216.1 GCA_029244805.1 Flavobacteriales bacterium | reverse complement strand
GGTATAGGAGAAGAAAAAGCAATTAGTTTAATTGTAAACGGATATGCAAAGGAAGTATTGAATAAACTTCCGATGGAATTTGCCGTTGAAGCTCAAAAATTATTAGAAATTAGCTTGGAAGGAAGTGTTGGTTAGTTCTTTCTGGAAAAAGAAATAAAAATGTTAAAAGTTAAAAATTTACATGCCTCAGTTGGCGATAAGGAAATCTTAAAAGGATTAGATCTAGAGGTTAAGGCAGGAGAAATACACGCTATAATGGGGCCTAACGGCTCAGGAAAAAGCACGTTGTCTGCTGTTTTAGCAGGTCGTGATGAATACGAAGTTACTGCTGGTGAAGTTGACTATTTAGGTAAAGAGTTATTAGAGCTTAATCCAGAAGAAAGATCTTGGGAAGGAATATTTTTAGCTTTCCAATATCCTGTTGAAATACCAGGGGTTAGTAACGTTAATTTTCTAAAAACGGCTATTAACGAGCGACGGAAGTATTTTGAGCAAGATCCAATTGCAGCGAAAGATTTTCTTAAAATGGTAAAAGAGAAATCGGCGCTAGTAGAATTGAATGATAAATTGAAAAATCGATCTGTTAATGTAGGGTTTTCTGGAGGAGAGAAAAAACGAAATGAAGTTTTCCAAATGGCAATGTTGGAACCAAAGTTGTCAATTTTAGATGAAACAGATTCTGGTCTTGATATTGATGCATTAAGAATAGTAGCCCATGGCGTAAATACATTGAAGAGTAAGGATAATGCTGCAATTGTAATAACGCATTATCAAAGGTTGTTGGATTATATTATCCCGGATTTTGTGCATGTTTTATACGAGGGAAGAATCATTAAAACAGGAGGAAAAGAATTAGCTCTAGAGCTAGAGGAGAAGGGTTACGACTGGTTGACTAAAGCAGAGGCGTAGATGGCAGTTTTGAAAGAAAATAATTTACTGAATTCACTCTCTCAAATGGGGGTTGGTTTAGGTGCTAAAAATCAAGCTTTCGAATTATTAAAAGGAATGGAATTTCCTACTCGTAAAACGGAGGATTGGAGGTATACCTCTGTTAAGAAGATTTTAAAAAAGAAATATGTTCAATTTAATGAGGCCGAACAAGTAGATCTTTCAAATGAAATAGCTCCGCCTTTAGATGCTTATAATATAGTTTTGGTAAATGGTGTTTATTCTAAGGAATTGTCTGATATTAATTTTCCTGATGAGATTGTAGTAGATACTTTTCCAAATGCACTAGAAGAACATGTTTCTTTGATTCATAGTACTTTTAATGTAATTGCAAAGAATAATGAAGAGATTTTCACAGCTTTAAATACAAGCTATTTCAATGAAGGTATTTTTATCCATATTCCTAAGAAAGTTAAGCTAAACAAATCGATTCATGTAATTCACGTAAATACAAAAAGTAATGTGGTAAGTAATGTTCGCTTACTTGTGGTGGCAGATTCATTTTCGGAAGTTAGTGTTATACAGTCATTTGCTTCTAAAAATGCTGTTGAATGCTTAACAAATAGTGTAACTGAAGTTTTTGTTAAAGAAAATGCTAAAGTAGTTCTGGATAAAGTTCAGTCTGAAGAGTCTAACAATAACCTAATTTGTACTGTACAGGTTAATCAAAAAGCTAACAGTACTTTCAAAATAAATACGGCTACAGTATCTGGCGATTTTGTGAGGAATGGAGTTAATATCGATGTTGATGGTGAAAACTGTATTTCTGAAATGAATGGATTGTATATGCAGAAAGGAGTCCAGCATGTTGATAATCATACTAAGGTCAGTCATTTGAAGCCTAATTGTACATCTTTCGAATTATACAAAGGTGTATTGAGGGATAAATCAACAGGTGTATTTAATGGTAAGGTAATTGTTGAGGTAGATGCCCAAAAGATTGAAGCTTATCAGCAAAATAGAAATATTATTTTGTCCAGAGAAGCTACAATGAATGCAAAACCTGAGCTTGAAATTTTTGCTGACGATGTGAAATGCAGTCATGGTACTACCACCGGGCAATTTGATGAAGAAGCCATTTTTTATTTGCAAACTAGAGGGATTGGTAAAGAATCAGCTCAAGCACTATTGGTGGAGGCATTTGCTGATGAAGTTCTTGACAAAGTAGATTCAGAGGAATTGAGAATATGGATTAAAGAAAAGTTGGGTTAAGATCGGATTATTTACTTTTTAAATTGATTAGTTTACTGATAATTGATAAACAATATGTTAAGGGCCTTTTTGTTTTGAACCCCAAAGATTCAAGAAAAAAGCCCTCAACACCAAAATGTTAATGGACCTTTTCACAGCAAACGCATTCATTAATTTTGGTTCTCTTAGTTTACCTTAATTCGAGTATTTGGCCAGGTTGCAATATTGTTTCTGCTAAAAGGTTGTTCTTTTTACAAATAGACTTTAACTTGACTCCATACAGCTGTGAAATCCCCTGCAATGTTTCGCCTTTTTTTACCTCGTGCAATTCAACTTTAGCTTTTTTCCTTTTAGGTTGCAAGTATATTATGTCACCTTCTTTGATGAAGTTTTTGTCAGATAAATCATTGTACTTATAGATTTGACCTAAATGTATTCCAAATTCTTTGGATATTTTATAAAATGTGTCTTTTGATTTTACTTTGATATATTTGATGTTGTTGTTGTGGATGTAAATGGAATGGTTACTTGTTTTTGGTTTGCTTAAGCTAGCAAACAAAAAACCATCAGAATTCGAATGATTTTTAGAAGGCGTAACCATATTGTCGTATTGCTGCAAGTTGTTTTTTTCGATAAGGGATATCAATAAATTTGAGTACTTGGGGTTGGTTGCATATCCTGCGGTTTTTAAACCTTTAGCCCATCCTTTATAGTCGTTAGGTTCTAAGTCAAAAAGAAATGAATAACGTCCTCTTTTGGTAAGGAATTCAGAATGATCTTGAAAGGACTCTCGAGCACTCTCGTATTTCCGGAAACACTCATTTTTCTTGTCGTCATCTTTGTGAATGGTTTCACCTGTCCAATTATGACATTTGATGCCAAAATGGTTGTTTCCTTGCTTAGCTAGACGAGAATTTCCGTCTCCGCTTTCAAGGATTCCTTGTGCTAAAGTGATGCTTGCTGGTATGCCGTGTGTAGCCATTTGACTGATAGCTTCATTCTTCCATGTTTCAATATATTGGCTTCTTGAAATTATATCTTCAGCAGCCCCTGCCATATTATAGGAGGTAATGGTTAGTATTAAAAGTATTTGTTTTTTGATTGTCATGTTTTCCTTCGTTAATTGAAAGCACAACTTTTTACGCAGGTTATTAACAATGGTTACGATTAGTGCTGGTAAACCATGGTTTTTTTATTTACTAGGTTTTTGATTGATTCCCTTGCAGATAAATATGCGCCAAGAGGTTCCTGGTCTGTATTCCAAACAGCCCCAAGCAGAGCCACCCCTTCAAAACCTAAATCATGTAGTTCTTCAAATTTCGACTCGTCAACTCCACCCAAAGCATATACTTTTTGTTTTTTTTCTGCTAATGCTTTTTTAATATGTCGCTCACTGAACAAACCGCAATGCGATTTTTTGGATATGCTATCGAACATTGGGCTTAAAAACACATACGCATATCGACTGGAATTATCTTCCAATTTATGGATTTTATGGCAGGATCTTGTGATTAAAATATTGCCGAATCTCAATCGAAAACTTAAGTACTTTAATTTGGTATTGTACTTTTTGTCTCGATGTACTTTGCTGAAATGTATTCCTTTCAAATTGAATTTTTTAACCAATTTGTGATGTGTATGAATGACAATTCTATTATGATATTCTTTTGGTATCAGTTCAATATATTCTACAAGGTCTTTTGAGGAGAAATTAGGCTTTCTCAAGTGAAGAGTTTCTAGCCCATGTTCAAACATCTCAACTACTTGCTTGGGTTCAGAGTGGAGGTTGCTATGACTTGAAAAAACAACTAGCTTCATTCCTTTATAAATCTTAAACGAGAAATGTCTTGAGCTAGGCCAGGATTTTTTTCAATAGCATTTCCGATAACAACGATGTCAGCCCCGCTATTCCATGCGTCAATAGCTTGTTCTTTATTTCGAATTCCACCACCAATGATTAGTGGAGTGTTAACCGTTTGTCTTACACGCTTAATCATTTCTTTAGAAATGGGCGTTTCAGCTCCAGACCCACCATCCATGTATATGAATTTTAGTCCAAGTTGCTCACCAGCTAATGCAGTTGCCATTGCTATGTCAGTTTTGTTGTGAGGAATGGGTTGCGTATTGCTCATGTATTGAGCAGAAGTAGTGGGTCCGCTTTCAATTAGCATGTATCCGGTCGGAATAACTTCAAGGCTTGCATTTTTAAGGTCAAATGCAGAGACAACATGCTGCCCTATCAGTAAATCAGAATTTCTTCCTGAAATTAAGGATAGCAATAAAATAGCATCTGCGTTGGCTGAAACTTGCTTATTGTTTCCCGGAAATAGAATCACAGGAGCAATTTTTAGGCTAGATAGTTCGTTAATTACTAATTCAAAATTACCGTTATTAATCAAGCTTCCCCCAATTAAAATTATATCGGGTAATGCTATTTTGAGGTTGTAAATTAATTCTTGTAAATCTTTGGGCGAACCAAACTTGTCAGGATCTACCAAAATAGCAAACATTTTTTCTTTTGCTTGGCATCTATTTAATATGGTTTGGAATGTGCTCAAAGGTTTAGGTGACGTTTAAAGTGTAAACTAAGCAATAATTTCCGATAAAATGAACTTTCAATTTATAATCTTTTCGAAATTCAGGGTGAATGATTTTTCCTACAATAATGTTTTCTTCCTCTGATTCTTCAATTATCATGTGTTCTTTAAAGAATATATTTGGATTCCCATTTATCTTGTAAAGAGCTTCTTTTGCGCACCATAAAACCGTCAAATCTTTCTTTTTTTCACTGAAAAAATAAATGTCATTTTTATTGATGAATTTACTTTTTACGCGGATTACTTTTGGAGTGATTTCTTGTATGTCAATTCCACAAGGATTCAAACTTTTAATTATCCCAGCAATTCCTCTGTCGTGAGTGATTGATATTTCTGTTGAGTTGTCTATTGGTTGCGGTTTTCCATAGGAGCTATGGATAGTCTTCCAATCTCCCAATTCCATTTTCAATAAGAGCCTAGAAGCTAAAAATTGTTTTTTTTTTAACTCACTTTTAAAAGTCTGAATAATATTATTTAGTTCATCATCATTTTCAAATAATTCAAATAATTCAGTCCAAGACTCGGTGATTTTCCATAGGGTAACGTGGTTGTCAATAGAAATGTCTTTGTTTAAAATTGGCATGTTTTATGAAAATATAGACTGAAGGTAAAGTATATTTAATAAATTTAGGCAGAATTATAAAAAATAAGAAGAATGAGATGGATTTTGTTGCTAATGTTCAGCTTTGTTGCTAGTATTTTATTTGCTCAAGATTTGTATAAAATAAGGGTGGAAAGAAAAGAAGGGTTTATCAATAAAAAGGGCGATGTCATAATCTCTAATTCTTTTGATAAAGTATATAATTTTGAAGAAGATTTAGCAAAAATTAAAAGTGGATCAAAATACGGCTTCATTGATAAATCTGGTAAAACAATTGTTTCAGCTCAATATTCCAAAGTAAGCGGTTTCAGTGAAGGCCTATCGGCTGTTAAAAATGACGGAAAATGGTTTTTTATTGATAAAACAGGTGCTAAAAAAATAGATGTCGTATGTAATTTTGCTTATTCATTTCATGATGGATTGGCAAGAATTCAGGTTGGAACGCTCTTTGGGTTTATCAATACTAATGGTGTAATTGTTGTCAAGCCACAATTCGAAGGTGCATATGATTTTTCTGAAGGTAAAGCAAGAGTGAAAAAAGGAGATAAATGGGGCTTTATTGATTTAAAAGGAATGTTTATTATTAAGCCTACGTATGATTTTGTTCGTGATTTCAGTGAAGGATTGGCTGTTTTTAGAATTGGAGATGAAAGAACAGGTAAATGGGGTTTTATCGATAAAACAGGTAAGATTATTGTCAAAGCTCAATTTGATAAAGTATTTCCGTTTAGCGAAGGACGAGCTCTAGTTAGAGTTGGAGATTTTAAGAGTGGGAAGTTTGGCTACGTCGATAAGATGGGAAAAATTATTGTGGAACCTCAGTTTGACAGCGCATATCACTTTAGTGATGGTTTAGCGAATGTAGCTATTGGCATAGGAAGTGATAGAAAATGGGGATATGTAGATGTTTTGGGAAAGGTGGTTATTGCGAAACAATTTTCAAAACCTTCTGATTTTATAAACGGGTTAGCATTGGTTAGAATAGGTGATTTTAAGACAGGGACGGAGGGTTATATTGATAAGACAGGGAAGTTTGTTTGGAAGAAATAATTTATTTCTTTGCAGTATTGAAAACGGTAGTTTTCTAATTGTTATTCTTACCATAAAATATATCAAGTAAATTTTGAAAAATACAGTGAACGAAAATATAGTAGATGGCCATGTTGCATATTTTGCAAATAATAATGTTACAAGGCAATCTAAAATAAATAGAATAGTCCAGCATTTTGCTGAGAGACCGCAAGTTCAAGAGCGATTGACTTTTCAAATTACTGAGAAATTAAAAGAAACTTTCGAAACTGATAATGCGGCTTGTGTTATTGATGTAAGGAACCTACGATTAAATGTTAGAGATAGAGAAATTAATGTCATTAAATCTCTTTGTTCTAATGTGTTTAATCAGAATGATAATAAAGGAGATTTCTTAAACATATTAGTTTAGATTCTAAAATAGATTTATGAGGAGTAAGATAGATCAAAACGATATTTTTATATATAATTCGTTAACAGGATTAAAGGAAAAGTTTAAATCAATAAATCCCCAAAAACTGGGTATTTATGTTTGTGGACCTACGGTATATAGCTATGTTCATTTGGGTAATTGTAGAACTTTTTTGTCATTCGATACCATAATTAGATATTTCAAATTTCTAGGCTACAATGTTCGTTATGTAAGAAATATTACAGATGCCGGACATTTAGAAAACGATTTGGACGAAGGAGAAGATAAAATATCAAAGAAAGCTAGGTTAGAACAGGTTGAGCCGATGGAGATTGTTCAAAAATATACGGTAGATTTTCACAATGTAATGCAAAGCTTTAATGCCCTGCCACCAAGTATCGAGCCAACTGCCACCGGTCACATTGTTGAACAAATTGAAATGGTTCAAACCATTTTAAATAAAGGTTTGGCATATGAGTCGAATGGGTCAATATATTTCGATGTTCTCAAATACAAAGAAGAAGGCGGAGGTTATGGAGAGTTGTCCGGACGAGATATTGATGAGTTATTGTCAGGAACAAGGGAGTTAGAAGGTCAGAGTGAGAAAAAAAATTCGTTTGATTTTGCACTTTGGAAAAAAGCATCGCCGGAACATATAATGAGATGGTCTTCGCCATGGAGTGTTGGATTTCCAGGTTGGCATTTAGAATGTTCAGTTATGGGAACCAAATATCTTGGGGAGCAATTCGATATACACGGAGGGGGAATGGACTTGAAATTTCCGCATCATGAATGTGAAATTGCACAAGGAAAAGCAGCGAATGGAACAGCTCCTGTAAACTATTGGATGCATGGTAATATGCTCACACTCAATGGGAAAAGAATGAGTAAGACCACTGGTAATACGCTTTTGCCAAGGGAATTGTTTTCTGGAGATAATGATTTACTGGATAAAGCATATTCACCTACGGTTGTTCGTTTTTTCATGCAACAAGCCCATTATAGAAGTACATTGGATTTTTCGAGTGCAGCACTGCGCGCCTCTGAAAAAGGGTTTAATAAATTAATGGCTGCGCTAAAATTGCTGGGTGATATTGAATATAAATCAGGAGTTTTAGATGATAGTGAAGATTTAAAAGTGAATGAATTGTGTAATAAGTGTTATGAGCATATGAATGACGATTTTAATTCGCCTAAAACTATTGCAACACTGTTTGAATTAGTGGCAAAAATAAATACGTTTACCACTAATAATACAATCGGTAAAATATCAGAGAAAACATTTAAATATTTAAAGGATACATTTGAAGGGTTTGTTATTGATGTTTTTGGATTGTTGCCGCTTGTGGAAAATGATTCCGACAAACTAGATGGAACCATTAACTTGTTGGTTGAAATGAGGGATGAAGCTAAGCAAAATAAAGATTATGCCTTGTCAGATAAAATTAGAGATAACTTAAGTCAAATAGGCGTGCAGCTGAAAGACGGTAAAGAAGGAACAACTTATATAATAAAATAAAAGATGATGAATAAGATGATAAGATCAGGAATGACGAGTTTTTTAGTGGCAGCTAGTATGGTCACATTTGCGCAAGAGGAAGCGTTTTCGAATAAAGATGGGAGTGAATATAAATTCACTATGATAAAAGACATGGAAGCAACAGAAGTTCAGAATCAAGGTCGAACCGGAACGTGCTGGAGTTTTTCATCACTTTCATTTTTTGAATCTGAACTCATAAGAAAAGGGAAGGGAAAACATAACCTTTCTGAAATGTATATTGTAAGAAACGCCTATATTGGGAAAGCTGAAAATTTCTTGAGAATGTATGGTTCGTTTACTTTTGGAGCTGGAGGTGCATTTCATGATATTCCATGGGTTATAGAAAGGTTTGGGATTGTTCCGGAGTCTGTATATAGTGGATTGCAATACGGTATGGATTCTCATTTACATTCAGAAATGGAAAATATTCTTTCGGCAATGACGAAGGTATTAGCTAAAAAACCGCAACGAGGGGCTTTAACTCCTGTTTGGAAAAATGCTTTTACGGGTGTTGTAGATGCTTATTTAGGAGATTTACCTGATAATACCGAAGATTTTAAATTTACTCACGAAGGTAAAGAATACACTCCAAAGTCTTATGCAGCGGAATTAGGCTTGAATATGGATGAGTATATCTCCGTTACTTCCTATACTCATCACCCATTTTACAAGCCGTTTGTTCTTGAGGTTCAAGATAACTGGGCTTTGAAATCTTGTTATAATGTTCCTTTAGATGAATTTATGGGAGTAATGGAAGATGCAATTATGAGTGGGTATACATTTGCTTGGGGTGCTGATGTTTCTGAAAAAGGGTTTTCTCCTGCTGATGGACTTTGTATTTTACCTGAAGATGAATCAACTATTCAAAAGAAAGGAAAAGATGCAAAATATTTTAATGAGGTAGGAGCTGAGAAAATAAGTAATGCATTTATTCAGCCGGTTAAAGAAAGAGAAGTTACTCAAGAAGAGCGTCAAATTGCTTTTGACTTGCAAGAAACAACAGATGATCATGGAATGCATGTAACAGGAGTGGTTAAAGATCAAAAGGGAACCAAATATTTCATAGTTAAGAATTCTTGGGGGAAAGATGTCAACAAAGCCGATGGTTATTTCTACGCCTCGTTTCCTTATGTAAAGTATAAAACCATGAATATCTTGATTCACAAAGATGCTTTAACAAAAGAGATGAAAAAGAAATTGGGGATTAAGTAAATCAATAGATTTATAATCATTCGGTTCTATTGTGATATGAAAAAAATCTTGGTCTACATATTTATATTTCCAATTAAGCTTTATCAATGGTGCATTTCACCTTTTTTTCCAGCTAGTTGTAGGCACACACCTACTTGCTCCACTTATACTTTGGAGGCAATGAACGAATGGGGAATAGTAAAAGGTTTTTGGCTAGGGGTAAAAAGACTGAGTAAGTGTCATCCTTTTGGATCCTCCGGATATGATCCCGTACCTAAGAAAAAACAAATTAATTGTTCAAACGAAGAAAATAGTCATTACAAAATAGAAAGTATTTAGGAAATGTTAAAAATAGACATGCATTCTCATATTATGCCAAAGCATATACCGCGCTGGGCGGATAAATTCGGCTACGATGGATTTATACATTTGGAACATCACAAAAAAGGATGGGCTGACATGATGCAAGGCGAGAAGTTTTTTAGAGAAATAAATGAAAATTGTTGGGATGGAGCCTTGCGAATTGGAGAATATCAAGAATTTGAGACTCAGGTTCAGGTAGTTTGTACAATTCCTGTGCTATTTGCATATTTTGCAAAACCGAAAGATGGTTTGGAGGTGTCACAATTTTTAAATGATGATCTTGCAAACCTAATTGCTAAGCATCCCAAAAATTATATAGGATTAGGAACGGTTCCAATGCAAGACCCAGAATTAGCTGTCCAGGAATTACATCGAATTAAAGAAATTGGCCTAGTTGGAATTCAGATAGGCTCAAACATTAACGATGAGAACCTAAATGAAGAAAAGTTTTATCCAGTTTGGAAAGCATGTGAAGAGCTGGGTCTAGCTGTATTTGTTCATCCATGGAATATGATGGGGAAGAAACACATGGAGAAATATTGGTTGCCTTGGTTAGTAGGAATGCCGGCTGAAACGGCCAGAGCAATTGCTTCTATGATATTCGGAGGGATTTTTGACAAGTTTCCAAAACTTAGGGTGAATTTTGGCCATGCAAGTGGATCTTTTTTAGCAACTATTGGAAGAATAGAACATGGATTTAATTGCAGACCTGACCTTGTGGCTATTGATAATAAAGTAAATCCAAGAGAGTATTTAGGTAAGTTTTGGGTCGATTGTATTACACATGATCCATTGTTATTGGAATATGTGTTGAAGTTGCAAGGTTCAAATAGGGTTACTCTCGGAAGTGATTATCCATTTCCTTTAGGAGATCTGGAAATTGGAAAGTTTGTCACGGAAATGGACTTAACAAAACAAACAGTGGATAATATTTTTTGTAATTCAACACTTGAGTGGTTGAATTTAAAGAAAGAACAATTTATACTATAGAAAATGAAGTTAATTGTATTAGGCATTTTTTTAATACCAGCTTTTACCGGTATTTCTCAAAAAGATTATTGGCAGCAGCATGTTGAGTACAACATGAACATTGATATGGATGTCAACACCAATCGATTTAATGGAGAGCAGGAGCTGATTTATAAAAACAATTCCCCTGATACATTGACTAAAGTGTTTTATCATTTGTATTATAATGCTTTTCAGCCTGGAAGTATGATGGACGCGAGGTCCAGAACAATAAAAGATCCAGACCATAGAGTGGAGGATCATATTTTTCATTTGAATGAGGAGGAACAGGGTTATCAGAAAGTGAATTCATTGACTTGTAATGGGAAAGAAGTAAAATATAAAATCGAGGGAACGATTTTGGAGGTGATATTAGACAAGCCAATTTTACCGGGAAAGAAAGCTACTTTCAATATGAATTTTGAAGCGCAAGTTCCAAAACAAATAAGAAGAACAGGAAGAGATAATCACGAAGGAATTCGTTATTCAATGACACAATGGTATCCAAAAATGGCTGAATATGATAAAGATGGCTGGCATTCAAATCCTTACATTGGTAGAGAGTTTCATGGTGTTTGGGGTGATTTTGATGTTAAAATTACAATTGATAAAAACTATATGTTAGGGGGAACCGGATATATTCAAAATCCACAAGAGGTAGGTTATGGTTATCAAGATTCTTCTAAGGCGTTGAAAATACATAAAGGGCCTAAACTAATGTGGCATTTTAAAGCGCCACAAGTACATGACTTTGCATGGGCTGCAGATCCAGATTTTACGCACGAGACGGCCAAATTGGATAACGGTACGGTTCTGCACTTTATCTACCAGGTGGATTCAACAGAAGAAAATTGGATAAAACTTCGTCAGTATGCCGTAAACAGTTTTGATTATGTAAATGAAAACTTTGGTATTTATCCTTACAAACAATATTCAATAATTCAAGGTGGCGATGGCGGTATGGAATATCCGATGTGCACGCTTATAACAGGAGAAGGTAGTTTCGGAGGTTTGGTAAGTGTTACTGTTCATGAGTCGATTCATAGTTGGTATCAGGGTTTGTTGGCAACAAATGAATCTAAACATGAATGGATGGATGAGGGCTTTTGCACGTTTGCTCAATACAAAACAATGGATCATCTTTTTGACAGAAAGGCCATGAATCCTCTGGCGCGTCAATACGCGGGATACATGAGGTTAGCCAAATCCGACCATGCAGAGCCATTGACTACACATGCTGATTTTTATAAGTTGAATGCAGTTTATGGCACGAATGCTTACTCAAAAGGTTCTGTATTAGTTCAGCAACTTGGATATATCATTGGTGATGATAATTTAATGGAGGGTATGAAGCGCTATTATCATGAATGGCGTTACAAACACCCAACTCCACAAGATTTTAAGCGAGTAATGGAAAAAGTTTCTGGAATCGAATTAGATTGGTATTTTGAGCAATTCGTTGAAACAATTAACACTATAGATTACGGAATCAAAGATGTAGTAGGTATAGATGGGCAAACCAGTATTGTTTTGGAAAGAATTGGCGATATGCCTATGCCTATTGATGTGGTTGTTACTTTTAAAGACGGATCAAAAAAATGGTACAATATTCCAATGAGGATTATGAGAGGTGCTAAAGGTAAGGATATGTATGGTATTGAACGAATAGATAAAAAGCCGTGGCCTTGGGTGTATCCTGAATATAAATTGCTTTTAAATGTTCCAATGGATATAGTTGTTGAGATTGAAATAGATCCATCTACTAGGTTGGCAGATATAGAAAGGGGGAATAATGTGTATCCAGATTTGACAGATCAGCATCCAGTTTTATTTGAAGGCAAATAGCTTAGCTGTTCCATAAAAGGTATTTGAATGAAATACTCAGAGCTCTGGGATAGATGAATCCAGGTTTCAATCTTTGCACAATAATGTTTCCTGTATTTTTAAAATCTCTAAACAATCCAATTCCAATTTCAAATTCGATACCAATAATCCAGTCCTCATTACAGTTGTAGTCAATTCCGGCCACAGGAGAAACACCAAAGCCAAAATCATCTCCCTGCCACATGCCAGTTCCTATTTGTGTTCCTCCTCTCAAGGACATCGTGTAAAAGACATCGGCACCGTATATAAAATCAATTTTATTTATAGAGATGAGTTTTTCAATTCCAAGATTGAAGTTGAGCGGTACAAAATAGTACGATCTCAGATTTCCATTTTTTTTTGAAGAGATTGCTGATGAAACACCAAAACGCACATATAATGTAGAGTCAATTTCTTGATGATATTCTGCCATATATTGGATTGTTTTCGGAAACGGGTTCGAGTCATTTACAAGAGCACCGATAGTTGTGGCAATATTTGAAATTCCAAAGCCAATTTTTTGTTTTGGATGAAATATGGTGTCTGTGTTATTTTGACTTTCTATCTGGAATGAGAATCCAGAAATAATCAAAATAAGAAGTATAATTCTCATTAGTTATAAATATGAAGTGTATTTGCCAACCCATCATAAATAGATTGATATTGTTGAAGGGGGAAGGAAGCCGGGCCATTTATTACCGCGCCATCATATAATTGATATTGACTTCCATCACAATCGCAACTTATTGCCAGATTGGTTGAGTCAACAGAAGCAGAAGCACATGGAGCGTTAACATCATAAGTACAATGCCTGTCATAAATCATGAATTTTTCGGCTGTTTGGCGGTAAACAATCAATCCTTTGCTGCCTCCAGAAACATAAACCCATCCTCCAATTACATTCAAATTAGTGTACAAAGGAAGTGTTGTGTTAATGTAGAGGTCTATCGGAACGTAAGGTACTCGGTTTTGGTTTTTGTTACACGAAAAAACAAACGCTAAAGAAAGCAATAAAATACATATCGGTAATTGTTTTCGCATTAGAATTAATTTTTGATTGGATTTCAAATTTAGTAATTTTACTCCTTATTGTGAATAGATTCTTTAATATAATAACGGTCATAGCTCTGTTAATGTTGCCGCAATTTGGGGTTGCACAAAATGATGGCCCAAGGAATAAGGCATTTGAAAAAGCAGAAAAAAAGAAGGAAAAGCAAAAGGGCAATGCGGATAAAATTGTGGAAAAACACCACAAGAAAATACAAGATAAGGAGACTCTGAAGCGCATGAAGAAGACAAAGAAAAAAGCTAAGCGTTACAAAAACGGTAAGTTTGAAGACCCGTTTTATAAAAAGTGGTTTAGAAAAAAATAACAAAGTTCTACCGAAAAGTAGTTAGGACTAACCTTTAGTTCATTAAGTATTTTTTAATCGAAATGCTTATTCTATATTTGATTTTAGACAACCTAAAGTCTGCATAACGTTAATTAGCGAATAATTATTTGCTAAAATATGTTAAAAATTGAGAAAGATTCGTTTCTTTGTCTGCTAGTTTAGGAAACTTATATTTGAATCAATTCGATTAAATGATAGGTTTTCAAAAAAAATTGAAGTGTTAAATTTAATTTAATCATATGTTAAAAAAAGTTACTTTATCATTCATTGCTTCTTTATTTGTTGCTTTTTCGGCATCAGCACAAGGAGCTACTGGAGCCAGTGTCAAAGGAAAAGTTGTTGATAAAAGTGGTGAGCCACTTCCTTTTGTGAATGTAGCCATATTGCAAAACGGGAATGTTAAGTCTGGTGCAACAACTGATTTTGATGGTAAATATAAAATTGCAAATATTGATGCTGGTAAGTATGATTTAACAGTCAAGTTTGTGGGTTATAAGACTTATAAGATTGAAGGTGTTGTTGTTAAAGGTGGTCAGTTGTTGCCGATGAAAGATATTGTATTGTCAGAGTCGAGTGAGTTGCTCGAAGTTGTAGAGGTTGTTACTTATAAAGTGCCATTAATTGATAAGGATGGTGGGGCCTCTGGTGGAACTGTGACAAGGGAAGATTTGGCGAGAATGCCTGGTAGATCTGCTGCTTCGATTGCTACAACAGTAGGTGGTGTACAGTCAGATGCGAATGGTAATATTACCTCTATCCGTGGTTCTCGTAGCGATGCAACTTATTATTATATAGATGGGATTAAAGTGAGAGGATCTTCTTCTTTGCCTAAATCAGCAATTGAGGAAGTTTCGGTTATTACTGGTGGTCTTCCAGCTAATTTTGGTGATGCAACAGGAGGTATAATCTCTATTACAACTAGAGGGGCTTCAAGATTCTACTTTGGTGGAGTTGAGGTAGTTACTTCTGGGTTTAAGTTAGGTGAAAAGACCTACGGTTTAGATAATTACGGATATAATTTGGTTGAAGGAATTGTTGCGGGACCGTTGTTAATGAAGAAAGATAGTACTGGGAAGAAAACGGATCCTTTGTTAGGGTTCTTTGTATCAGGAAACTTCACATCTGCTGTAGATTCTAGGCCTCTTGGTTTACCTCAATACAGAATTACAGATTCAGCAAGAGCTGAATTAACGGCAAATCCACTGAGACCAACTGGAACTGGCTTTGGAGCTTTTTATAATACAGATTTCTTAAATGAATCTGACTTTCAGGAGGTTAAGTTTAGGCAAAATGTTCCATCAACAAATGTTTCTCTTGCAGGTAAAATTGATGTAAACCTTGGTCCAAATGTGAATTTGACATTTGGTGGTTCTGGGAGTTACAGTAGTCGCCTATCAGGCAGCTGGGGTGGTTCATTAATGAATTATGATAACTTTCCTCAAGTTCAGTCTAGTAGCTGGAGAACATATGGTAAATTCACGCAACGCTTTCAATCTGTAATGGAGGAAGGAGCGGAAAGTTCTGGAGGTGTTAAAAATGCGTTCTACACGATTATGATAGATTATTCTAAGAATAATTCCAAGACACAAGATGCAAAGCATAAGGAGAATCTTTTTGGATACGGATACGTTGGGAAGTTTGAAGTGGAACAAGAAAGATCTTATGAGTTAAGAGATTTCAACGGAGATGGGCAAATTGACCGTGTTCACAATGGATTAAATGATGTAGAGGTTACCTTTACGCCTGATACCTCAGAGTTAGCGAACACGGAATTGGCAGCAATTACGAATCAATACTATACTTTGTATGATGATGTTGTTGATAATTACGAAAACTTTACGCAATTATTGGATGGTGGAGCTTTGTTAAATGGGATGTTGCCTGCTAGTGTTTATGGTTTATGGACAAACATGGGAACGCAATACAATGGATATTCTAAATCAGATCAATCTCAATTTCGTGTTACCGCTCAAGGTTCGGCAGATATAGGAGATCATGCAATCGCAATTGGTTTTGAATATGAACAAAGAACGGATAGAAGGTTTGGAATGGGCGATAACGCAGGAAGAGGGCCTGCTAATTTGTGGACTCTTGGAAGATTATTAGCAAATAGCCATACGGATAATGGACGTGCATTGAACGAAAGCGATTATTATGTTACTCAGTTTGGAACATTTTCACAATATGATTTCGCTACTCTAAGTGGTGCAGGAACTACTTATGAAGGCGGTGGAGAACAATCGTTTTTTGATTACAATGTTAGAAATGCTCAAGGAATGGATCCTACAGGAACTGAGTATTTAAATATTGATGAATTAGACCCAAGTACGTTCTCATTAGATATGTTTAGTGCTGATGAGCTGTTGAATCAAGGTTCTAATTATGTTTCTTATTATGGTTATGATTACAAAGGGAATAAATCAAAGGATAATCCCACGTTTAATGATTTTTTCACTGAAACGGATGAGTATGGGAACTTTACTCGTCCAATGGGCGCTTTCGAACCAATTTACATGTCTGGATACATAATGGATAAATTTGCATTTGATGATTTAATTTTCAATGTTGGTCTTCGTGTGGATAGATTTGATGCAAATCAACAAGTATTAAAAGATAAGTATTTGTTATATAGCGCAAGAACAGCGGGAGAAGTATTGGATATCGACGGTGTTGAAATTACCCACCCAGAAAATATTCCTGACAATGCGATTGTCTATGTAAATGACATCGATGATCCGACTGGAATTAATGGATATAGAGTGGAGAATACCTGGTATAATGCATTAGGTGCCGAAGTTACTGATCCTTCAGTGTTGGAAACCAGTGCAGGAATAGCTCCTTATTTGCAAGATGGTGTCAACCCATCTGATGATATTTCTCAAGATGTATTTGAGGATTACACTCCTCAAATTGTTGTTATGCCTCGTATTGCATTTTCTTTCCCTATTTCAGATGAAGCCTTATTCTTTGCTCATTATGATATCTTATCCAAAAGACCTACTACGGGAAATCGTTTAAATCCTTTGGATTATTTCTACATGAAAAACAGAAACGTTGTAGTTAATAATCCTGATTTGAGACCAGAAAAAACAATTGATTATGAATTAGGATTTCAACAAGTACTAAGTAAAAAGTCTTCTTTAAAGTTATCTGTATTTTACAGAGAGCAAAGAGACCAAGTGTCATTGATTAATGTTACTAACGCCTACCCTCGAACATACAGAACTTGGGGGAATATTGATTTCGGAACAATTAAAGGGATGACAGTAGCCTATGATTTAAGAAGGTCAGGTAATATAACGTTAAGAGCTGCTTATACTTTGCAGTTTGCTGAAGGAACTGGGTCTGATGCTTCATCTTCGTTAAACTTAATTAATTCAGGACAACCGAATCTTAGAACAATTTTCCCTTATAGCTACGATCAAAGACATCAATTGACCGGAACAGTCGATTTTAGATATGGAGAAGGTAAAGATTATAACGGTCCTGTAATGGGAGGAAAGCAAATCTTAAAAAATACAGGTGTCAATATGGTTGTAAATGGTTCTTCTGGAACCCCATACAGTGCTCAGGAACAAATCAGTCCTGCTGCGCCATTAAATCCAACTTCTGGAACACTTGATGGTACTGTAAATGGTTCACGTAAACCGTGGCAAGTAAGGTCGGATATCCAAATTGATAAAAACATAATTTTAAAATTTGGTAAGGGAGAAGAAAAAAAGAAATCTGCAAACTTAAATGTTTATTTATTGGTTAATAATGTTCTTAATACGATTAACATTACAAATGTGTACCGAGCAACAGGTAACCCGGATGATGATGGATATTTGAATGCTGCTACCTATCAAGCAGGTATCCAAAGTCAGAACGATGAAGCATCTTTTAGATATTTGTATGCGTTGAAAGCAAATAACCCATATAATTTCGGAATTCCAAGAACTATTCGTATTGGAGCAAAATTAGATTTTTAAGAATTTATTATATTATAACATGAAGATTATGAATAAAATAACATTACTTCTAATAGCCTGTGTTTTCTTTGGGAATCATGCAAGTGCTTGGTACGACCATAGTAAATCTATAAATGGAAATACTGGTGGTATGCCAGAAAATTCATTTCAGCTAAAAGCGGCCAACTGTTCGCCAGCATCAACATTCGGATACCTTGAGTTTAATAATGTTAAAGCATTAATAGAAACAGGTGGTAGTATGTATCAAAACAGATCAACAAATAGTCCTTCTTACGAGGTGCCTGTTGGATCTGGAGAAACAGTTATTTACGCAGGAGCTCTATGGATGGGTGGAGTTGATGTAAACAATCAGCTAAAATTAGCTGCATTAACATTTAGACAAGGAAATGATTTTTGGACAGGGCCTTTGTCTGTTACACCGGGGACTGGTAATCCAGCAATTGCAATTAAAGATTATGGACCTGCAACTGTTGAGCCTGAAACTTGCCTGGAGTATGATAACTTTTACATTACCACAAAACAGGAAGTAGCGCAATTCAATGGTTGGTTTGAGTGCACGCAAAATGCGGATTGTGACGAGTCAGAGGACTACGAGGGATATACCATTCCCAATAGTATATTGAATTGGCCAGCTCATGGTGATATTAATAAATTTCAAGATTTTTATTTAGCTCCATTTTATGATAGAGATGGAGATGGTCTTTACAATCCGGTGGGAGCTGGAGATTATCCTTGGTATGATTTAGATAATTCTGTTGATTGTAGAACAAGTCGTCAGGTTACCTTATTTGGGGATTACAACATGTGGTGGGTATTTAATGATAAAGGAAATATTCATACAGAGACCAATGGAGATCCTATCGGAATGGAAATTAGGGCACAAGCATTTGCATTTGCTACTAATGATGAAATTAATAACATGACATTCTATAACTATGAGATGATTAATCGATCTACTCAAACACTTACAGAGACCTATTTCGCAGTATATCTTGATCCAGACATTGGATGTAGCGAGGATGATTACGTAGGATGTGATGTTCAAAGAGGTTTGGGATACCAATATAATGCGGATGCTATAGACAATGATGGATGTAATGGCGCCCAGGCAATTGGCGCAAATCCTCCAGCGATTGGTGTTGATTTCTTTGAGGGACCTTACCAAGATAATGATGGTATTGATAATCCGCTTACAACTGATATTAGTTTAGCGAATGCCGATAAGGGAATTCCTTACGCTGGTTTAGGTATTGGTTATGGTGACGGTGTGGTTGATAATGAACGTTTCGGAATGAGAAGATTTGGCTATTTTGATAGAAACCTACCTGCAAATATTTATGGAGATCCTAGTCTGGCTATTGATTTTTACAATTACATGCTGGGAACATGGTTAGATGGAACACCTTATACATATGGTGGTGATGGTCACGGAGGAACACTTAACACAGACTATTGCTTTCCAGGAGATACGGATCCTTATGGATGGGGACAAGATGGTACTGTAATGCCGGATTGGACTGAAGTCTCTGAAGGGAATATTAAGTTTGATAGAAGGTTTTTCCAAGCAGCTGGTCCATTTACATTGCAGCCAGGTGCATTAAATAACATTACATTTGGAGTAGTATATGCTAAGTCAACATCTGGAGATCCTTTTCAATCAGTTGAATTAGTAAGAAAAGCTGATGATAAAGCGCAAGCTTTATTTGATAATTGTTTTCAAATTTTAGAAGGTCCGCCTGCTCCTAATCTTGCTATTCAAGAATTAGAAAATGAATTAATTATTTTCTTAGAAGGGACGGAAAAAATTGAGGATTACGAAACAGTTGATCCCTTAATTATTGCTTTAGGCGAAGGGTATGATAGCCTTTATGTATTTCAAGGTTACATGATTTATCAATTAGTAGATGCAACTGTTAGTCCTTCTGAATTAACGGATGTTGATAGAGCTCGATTGGTAGCCCAATGTGACATTAAGGATGGAGTTGATCAGTTAGTAAACTTCACTTTTAATGAAGATTTCGGAGCAAATGAAGCTGAAGAAATGGTTGATGGAGAAGATTTAGGAATAAGACATTCATTTCAGTTTTTGGAAGATGAGTTTGCCTTAGGTGATAAAAAATTAATAAATCATAAGAAATACTACTACATGGCTGTTTCTTATGGTTATAATAATTACAAACAATATGATGGGATATCGGGTCAAGAAAAACCTTATATCGGAAGTAGATTAAGTGTCTCAGGAACTCAAATTACAAGTTTTGTAGGTATTCCTCATTCTCCTTCACCTGAGTATGGTGGAACGGTTCAGAATAGCGTATATGGAGATGGACCTGAAATTACGAGAATTGAAGGACGTGGAAATGGAGGGAATGTGCTGCAATTAACTGAAGAATCAGAGGCAGATGTTGTTGCTAATTATACTCCTAAAGAAGTAACTTATACCGGTGGTTCAGGACCAATTGATGTGAAGGTTATTGATCCATTGAATGTGAAAGCAGGCGATTATATATTGGCAATTCTGCCCGATGGTAATCCTCAAATAAATTCTACTCAATTGGATAGTTCGAGATGGTATGTAATTAATACTGATTCCCCTTCGGATACTATTTATTCTGAACAAACCATAGAACTAGGTAATGAGCAATTAATACCGGAATGGGGTATATCAATAAATATCCAACAGTATCAGTATGAAGAACTATCACCAAATGTATTTACCACCGAGTTGATCAGTTCGGAAATTGTATTTGCTGATTCATCTAAAAGATGGCTAACTGGAGTTCAAGATGCTGATGGAAATACTTCTCAAAACTGGATTCGCTCCGGTACTTCTCAAGAGGATTGCGATGCTGCGCAATATCCATACCCTTGCGAGGATCAAGACCCTTGTGTTTTTAACGACGAATTGGGAGTTGATGATCTCGAAGTCTGGGAAAAAGTTGTAGATGGAACTTGGTCTCCATTTAGAGTTGTTGCAAATGAAGATTGTATTAATGCGCCAGCAGGATCTCTTATGGGGGGTGGACAATCCTCGAATGATATAAGCTTTTTGAGTAGTGTTGATATAGTAGTTACTTCAGATAAGTCAAAATGGTCTAGAGTGGTTGTTTTAGAGTCTCAAGATAACAGTGATTTATCATGGAACGGTTCAACTGAAAAGTTGAGTCCCAAAAAACTGCCTTCAGTTGGTAAGAATGGTTTACCAGATGGTGATGGAATCGGTATGAGTTGGTTCCCTGGTTATGCAATTGACCTTGAGTCAGGAGAAAGGTTAAATATGGCGTTTGCTGAAGATTCTTGGTTAGGAAACGAAGGAGGTAAAGATATGGTTTTCAATCCATCTGCTAATCTATATACAGGTTTT
>JAQWQH010000204.1 GCA_029244805.1 Flavobacteriales bacterium | reverse complement strand
CGTATATGAATTTAAAAATTGATTATGTTTGTATTAGGATAATTAAGAAATATTTATGAAAAAGATAATAACAGCGGTCATAATAGTTGCATTAGGATTTAATTCAAATGGACAGGGCAATGAAAAAGATTTTCGATTCGGCTTAAAAATAGAACCTTCTTTTAATTGGTTAAGCCCAGATAAAGCAGAGAAATTTGAGTCTGGAGGAATTAAGATGGGGTTTGGCATTGGAGCAATGACCGATTTTAAATTGGGAGGAAATGTATGGTTGTCTACGGGAGTTGCCGTAGATTTCAATGGAGCTAAATTGAATTACCTAGATAATACAATTACTGATTCTTCTGGATTTTATCCCGGGTATTTCCACTACAGTAGCGGGCAGTCGAGTGGTATTGTTAGCGTTGATGATGTGAATACTGCCTTGCTAGATACTACTTCAACAACATTTTCAGAATATTCATTTCTTAAATTAAAGGAAAGAACGATAAGAGCTCAGTATGTAAATATTCCCTTGTTTATAAAAATGAAAACAAAGGAGATAGGGTACTTAACTTATTTCGGTCAATTTGGGTTAAATACTTCAATAAAAACTAAGGCGAGATCAACAGATGCGGGAGATATAATTAGCGCAACGAATCTGGCTTCGTCTGATTTAGATGATTTAGATATTGAAAAAGAAGTAAACCTTTTTAAATTGGCGGGAAGCATTGGAGGTGGTTTTGAGTATAATTTATCGGAGTCAACATCTCTTTCTGTTGGGATAGTTTTTGATTATGGATTTACCAGTTTAACAAAAAAGACTTCTGATCATGTCATTGCAATTGAAAATGGTCAGCCGACTACTGAGTTTGAATCTTATACCGATCAAAATAATAAAGCAAACGCGGTAAGGTTAACCATTGGAATCCTTTTTTAAATCATTACCAAGTAATTGAAATTTTGTCCTGACTTGAAACTTAAGTCAGGACTTTTTTTGAAAAATGAATACAGCAATTGTTATTAAACATATAGTCGATTGGCTAACTCATTATAGCGAAACTTCTCACACAAAAGGTTTTGTTGTTGGTGTTTCGGGAGGAGTTGATTCAGCAGTTACTTCTGCATTGTGCGCTTTAACCGGAAAAAATGTAATCGTGGTAAATATGCCAATATTACAGCCACCATCTCAATATCAGAGAAGTAATGAACATATCGAATGGCTTAAGGATAAATTTAAAAATGTAACTTCTTTCAATGTCGATTTAACATCCTCTTTTGAGCAAATTTCAGTTGATTTATCAAATAATATTCAAGACCACTTAACCATGGCTAATGTTCGAGCAAGACTTAGAATGACAACTTTATATGCATATGCAGGACATTATGGCTATTTAGTTGCTGGTACTGGTAATAAGGTAGAAGATTTTGGAGTAGGGTTCTTTACAAAATATGGTGATGGAGGGGTCGATATTTCTCCAATTGCTGATTTAATGAAGACCGAGGTGTTTTCTCTCGCCAAAGAATTGGATATAATTCAATCGATTCAAGTAGCTAAGCCTACAGATGGATTATGGGGCGATGATCGGAGTGATGAAGATCAAATAGGGGCAAACTATCCAGAACTTGAATGGGCAATGACGTTCGAAGGAGATGAGACAACTATTTCTAATCGAGAACAAGAAGTTTTGGCGATTTATCGAAAGCTAAATAAAGCGAATCAACATAAGATGATACCCATCCCTGTATGTGTTGTCCCAGAAAGTTTAAAGTAATCTACCAATCATCATCTGACTCTTCTTCAACATAGGGAGCTAATTCCACTTTTAGACCGTCCAGTTTTTTTGTTAGTTGTATCTGACATCCTAGCCTGCTATTATCCTCAACATGCCAAGCTTCATCAAGCATTGCTTGCTCGTCTTCGCTTCTAATTAATGGTACATGATTTGTTAATACGTAGATTTGGCAAGAAGCGCACATAGCCATGCCTCCGCATGTTCCCGCAACAGGAAGTTCGTAGCTCTTGCATAACTCCATCATATTCATGTTCATGTCAGTAGGAGCCTCTAGTTTATGCTCTGTTCCTTCGCGATCAACCACTGTTATATTAATGATTGTTTCCATTAATCAAATCCATTTACACCATTTACAGTTGTATATTTTAAAACATTCTTTTTGTCAGGGTAAATTCTTTTGAAGGCCGATTGAACCATTATAGTAGCTTCGTGAAATCCACATAGAATTAACTTTAATTTCCCTGGATAGGTGTTTACATCTCCTATTGCATAAATTCCTTCTCGATTAGTTGAGTAGTCTGTTGCATTGTCTACTTGAATCGCATTTTTTTCAATTTTTAGGCCCCAATTTGCAATTGGCCCTAGTTTAGGTGTCAGTCCAAAAAGAGGAAGCCAATTATCCGCAGTTACTGTTATTTCACCTTCCGTTTTGGATTTAATTTTTATTTCAGAGAGATGATCATTTCCATTAATAGCTTTTACTTCGGCATCCAATAGTAATTTTAACTTTCCTTCACTTGCCATATTCATTGCTTTTTGAACAGAATCTGGATGAGCCCTGAAACTTTGACTCCTATGTATAAGTGTTACTTGGTTGGCAACTCCGTCAGCTAAAAAATGTGCCCAATCTAAAGCACTATCTCCACCTCCGCTTATTACAATGTTTTTACCTCTATAAATTTCAGGATCTTTGATCATGTATTCAACACCTTTTCCCTCATATTTTTTCAAATCCGGAACAGGCGGTTTACGAGGTACAAATACACCTAATCCACCTGCTATTGCAATATTTCGAGCTTTGTGCTTAATGCCGCTTTTTGTTGTTACGATGTAATGGTTGTTTTCGGTTTCTTGAATCTCAATGGCTGGATCTCCTAATGTAAACCCCGGTTTAAAGGGGGCAATCTGCTTCATTAGGTCGTCAACTAGATCTCCAGCTAAGATTTCAGGAATACCTGGAATATCATAAATAGGTTTTTTTGGATAGATTTCAGCGCATTGACCTCCTGGTTGAGGAAGTCCATCAATTAAGTGACAACGCAATTTTAATAAACCAGCTTCAAAAACGGTAAATAACCCAACTGGCCCTGCTCCAATTATTATTATATCTGTTTCAATCATTCGTCTGAAATTTGTACAAAAATAACGTATATTTTAATGTTAAAAATAGGATGTCAGCATAAAAATATATTAATGGTTTTGTTGCTGCTTCGCTTTTAGGTTTTTGCCGGCGGATACAGTTAAATTTGTAAGGTAATTGTCAATTAGGAATGAGAATTGTGGAATAGGATTGTTATGAGTTTTTTTCTGAGCTTTCTGCAATCCAGGGGGACTTTTTTTTGAAAAAGAATTCATTTTCTTTGATTGATAAAGGTAGTGCCGATTTTGATGTTGCTTACTCCTTGGGGGAATATTTTCTAGTACGAGTTTTAGTATGAAACGGAAAATGTCGGAGTTTATAATTTAGGATTGGGTTATAAAGTGAATGAATTAAATGTTTACTGAAGGATTTGGATTGCACAGGCATTAACCTTGAAACTAGGTTTGGCGGATCACTTGAAAGCGTTACGAATAGAGCCATATTAATGGTAGAACAACTATTTTAAAGGATGAATATTCTGTTGGTCCTATTTTAAATGTTGGTAAATTAATTCCTCAATTTAACAATTTATATATTTTTTGTTATAAATTGGACGTATGAAAATAAAAATCCATTTCACTTTAACGCTAATAGGACTCTTCGTTTTACCGCAAACTTTTTCTGCACAATCTAAACAATACAATAAAAACCATAAAAAAATATGGTCCAAAGCTAATTGTTTATACAAAGCCCAAGACTATGAAAAGGCTTTACCTTTGTACACTAATATTTACTCTTTAGACGAGGATTATGCTGAAATTAATTATCGAATCGGTACATGTTATTTCAATATTCCAGGAGAGAAAACAAAATCTATTTCATATTTTAATAAGTCGAAAGAAGCTGGTAACACTGAAGCTTGTTTCTGGTTAGCAAGGGCATATCATGTTGAAGAAAATTTCACAGAAGAAATAGAGAATTATGAAATTTATTTAGAAAAAGCTGATAAGTTGAAAAGCGAAAAAGAGATTAACCGATATGTTAATATTGCGAAAAGAGCTGAAAGAGCAATTGATAATCCGGTTTTTGTAAAAATTGACAACTTAGGAGCTTCTATTAATACTGAATACTCTGAAGTTATACCCTTTATCACAGCCGATGAATCTAAATTGGTTTTCTCTTCAAAAAGACCAAGAAGTTATGGTGCAGAAAATGATGATAAGATTAGTGATATTTATATATCTGATAAAGAAGGTAATACATGGATCAATACGCACAAGATCGGTTTTGAAATTAATTCCGAAATGAATGATGTTGTTGTTGGTATGAATGATTTAGGAACTATTTTATTGGTTAATCGAACGGAAATTGGAAACGATTATGGCAACTTATTTCTTTGTGAAAACAAAGGAGGTGAATGGTTGAGTCCATTAATGCTGAGTGAGAACATAAATTCTCAGCATAAAGAATCTAGTGCTTGCATAACTGCGGATGGTAAGTGTATTTATTTTTCATCTAATCGCCCCGGTGGATTCGGAGGAAAAGATATTTGGGGAGTTAAACAGCTTCCTAATGGAAAATGGGCCAAACCAGCTAATATAGGTGGAGTAATAAATTCATCATATGATGAAGAAGCTCCTTTTATTAGTCCAAATGGTAAAACCTTGTATTTTTCATCCAACGGTCATAAAACAATTGGAGGTTATGATGTTCATAATGCTGAGGCACAGGCTAATGGGGGCTGGAAGGAGCCTAGGAATCTTGGTTACCCCATTAATGGTGTTGATGATGATATTTATTTTTCCGTAGGAGAAAATGATAAAAGAGCTTATTATTCGAGGTATGATGGTAATGGCTTTGGAGGAAGTGATATTTATGAGGTTCATTTATTATACAAAGAAAATTACCTAACGCCAGTAAAGTTTATGGTGAAAGACCCGCAGACAAAAGAGCCAATTGAGGCAATGATTAGATTGTATGTTGAAGAAACTGGAGAGATGTATGGTGATTATTTGCCAAACGAAAAAGGTGAGTTTTTGTTTATAGTTAAGCCTGAAATGAAATTTAATATGGAGATTTCTGCTGATGGTTTTGCCACAAATAATGCAGAATTTCATATAACCACAGATGATGTTTCTGATGATTTATTGTTTCGAGAGATCATAATTTCGAATTAGATTCTTTATTAACCTTCTCTTTTCAAATTGTCTGTTGTACATTTGCGCGCTGAAATAATAATTAAGAAAGCAATCCTTGCGTAAATGAAAACCTATATTCTTCCAAATGGAATAAAAATAGTGCACAAGTACATGCCAGGAGTGGCTGTTTCTCATTGTGGGTTAATCTTAAAGTTTGGCTCTCGCAATGAAAAAGAGACTGAGCATGGTATAGCGCATCTCATCGAACACGCTTTGTTTAAGGGAACAAAGAAAAGGAAGGCATATCATATTTTAAGCAGATTGGATGCTGTTGGAGGAGAATTGAATGCTTATACCACAAAAGAAGAACTTTGTGTATATGCTTCTTTTATTAATCAATATTACGAAAGAGCGATTGAACTAATTTGTGATATCACGTTTCATTCAACCTTTTTAGATAAAGAAATTGACAAAGAAAAAGAGGTTATCACGGATGAAATTCACTCCTATGCGGATAATCCCTCAGAAACACTTTTTGAAGATTTCGAAACTATATTATATCCCGATCATCCTTTAGGTAGAACAATTTTAGGCACTGAAAAAAGTATAAAAAAATTTTCACAAAAGGACATTCAGCGTTTTTTGAATAGAATGATGGATACTTCTCAAATGGTATTTAGTTCTGTTGGGAATATTACCTATGATAAATTTGAAAAGTTAATTGACAAGTATCTAGCTATCATCCCTGAGATATCTTCAAATGATAAATTGAATACAGTTTCAAAATTCAAGCGTGACAATGTCGAATTAAAAAAAGATTTGGTTCAAGCTCACTCCATTATGGGATTACCTGCGTATCCTCTTAAAAATGAAAAAAGAAAAGTACTTGTCTTACTCGCAAATATTTTAGGTGGAAGTGGAATGAATAACCGTTTGAATTTAAATATTCGCGAAAAATATGGTTATACCTATAGCATTGAGTCCAATTATCAATCCTTTGTCGATACAGGAAATTTTAATATTTACTTTAGTTCGGAGACGAAGCATTTTGATAAGATAATGAAGTTGATTAAGAAGGAGTTGAATGTCTTAAAAAGTAAAGAAATTGGTGCAACGCAGCTTTCTTTAGCAAAAAAACAATTAAAAGGACATATAGCTATAGGACATGACAATAACTCTAATTTGATGCTTTCAATTGGTAAAAGTATGTTGTATTTTGACGAGGTTGAAAGCATTGAAGGTGTTTATGATAAAATCGACAGTATTAGTGCAGTATCATTATTAGAGGTCGCTAACGAGATGCTGGATATTGATAAATTTTCAAGCCTTTCATTTCTTCCAAAAACATAAATTTGAATATGGATTTTTTACCAAAAGAAATTGATGCCTACAGTGTTGCACACACTACATCAGAAACTGAAGTTTTAAATGATTTGAATAGGCAGACAAATATCCAAATATTGCAACCAAGAATGCTTTCAGGACATTTACAAGGAAGGGTTTTAAGTATGTTGAGTCATATGATTCAACCAACCAATATTCTCGAAATTGGTACTTATACAGGTTACAGTGCAATCTGCTTGGCAGAGGGTTTAAAGAGTGATGGAAAGGTTGTCACAATTGATAGAAATGCGGAATTAGAAGATTTTGCAAGGTCTTATTTTGAAAAGGCAAATGTTTCAGATAAGATTGATTTTAGAATCGGAAATGCAATCGATATTATTCCTTCGTTAAAAGAGACGTTTGATTTGGTCTTTATTGATGCTGATAAGAAAAATTATTCTAATTATTTCGATTTAGTAATTGATAAGCTGCCTAAAGGAGCATATATAATTGCAGATAATGTATTATGGAGTGGAAAAGTAGTTCAGAAAGTTGAGGAACCTGATGTGGAAACAAAAGCAATCGTAGAATACAATGAAAAAATCCATAATGATTCTAGGGTAGAAAACATTTTATTCCCAATAAGAGATGGATTAATGATAGCCAGAAAGCTTTAATCATCCGTATTCTATTGTAGAAAGCAAAGTGCATTAACTTCCTTAAATGCAGCAATAATCAACAGAGCTTACTCAAACTTTATTGCTTTAACAGGACTAATTCGCGTTATCATATAAGATGGCAAAACCAAGGCTATAAAGCAGGTTACAAATGCACAAGCATCCACTAAAATAAGTGTAGTAAATGGAAATGCCATTGGTACTATGCTTACGTAGTAATTAGCTTGTGGCAAGGTAAGAATGTGAAATTGGTTTTGAAGAACAATCATTCCTATTGTTACTATATTTCCGTATAACATTCCTTTGGTAATCAGGTAACCACCATTGTATAGAAATATTTTTCGAATGCTCCAATTTCCTTGTCCCAGAGCTTTTAGAATACCTATCATTTGAGTTCTTTCCAAAATTATAACTAATAGAGCAGAAGTCATATTGATGATTGCAACTAAAATCATCAACCCAATTATTATGTAAACATTTAGATCTAGCATATTAAGCCAATTAAAGATTTCTTCATTTCGCTCCGTTATTGCTGATGCACTAAATTCTCTTGTAGTATGTTTTTTAATTAAATCTTTAGCAACAAATAAATCACTATAGTTCTTTAGAAGAACTTCAAACCCACCTGTATAATATTTTGCACTTCCACCTGAGGTTTTTAATGTTGTGGTAATCGTATTTCCCTTAAAGTTGTATTTAAGAGTGTTTTCATCAACCACATCAAAATCAATTCCCATATCAGAAGATGAACAATCACAGGAAAACGCGCTATCCACTTTGATTGATAACCAAGCAGTATCTGCTACAGATTTCTGCTCAGGTTGATCTAAGTAACTATAGGATTGAAAATCAGTAGCTATTAACTGAATTGTTGTGTCTCTTATAGGGCAAAGAATAATCTCGTATTCATCAGAATAGCTGCTTCCATTCCAACTGTATCTATAGTTCTCATTGCCTCCAACAACTTGTGCTTCAATTACAGGAAAGCCATTTCTACATGCATCTTTTAAAAATAAATTTGCAGTAATTCCCCAGTTGTTTAATTTACGTATATGATTGATGTCAATAATGGCAAATTGCTTATCGAAATCTTCCATTCCCGTTTCGTATATCCCGGCAATAATCAGATTACGTTGTTTAGGACCAGCCTCTTTTACGAAATAGGTAGTTACTTTCTCATTCAGTTCAAGCTTTAATTTTTTTGCAACATAACGAGATATTAAAATGCTATCATTGATTGTTTCGTTTGTGTAAATGGGTATTTTACCAAATACTAAGTTTTTCTGAAAAAATGAGGGATCAAAATCTTGTGTTATTCCTTTAAAGATAACTCCTTGAATTTCTTTTTTCTGATCTCCACGCGTCTGAATTATGGCAGGCTTATAAGCAAAGTTTTGAATATGTTGAACCTTTTTTTCATTGGAAATATCTTTCAAAAATGGTTGGTCTGCAAGCATTGGAGTAGATTCAAAAGATAGATTTCCAAATTCCGGAGTGATTTGAATATGCGAACCAAAACCAATAACTTTATCCCGAATCTCTTTTTGGAACCCAGTTGCGATGGAAACTGACAAGAGCATGACTGCTATGCCTAAAGTAATGCCTATTATTGCAAGAGAAACAATAGGACGTGAAATTTTCTTATTAGAAGATTTCCCTTTTAGCATGCGTTTTGCAATATATAGCTCAGTATTCAAATAAATATCATTTAATGAAGTACAAGTTTAATAAAGTTTTTGGTCTACTGCTAGTACTAGTGGTAATGAATTCATTTCAGCTGCTAGCTCAGTATAAAACTACTGTTCAAGTAGGAAGTGAAAATTTTGATAAATATTTGCCAATTATTAAAGAAAAACGTGTTGCTGTTATTGGAAATCAAACTTCAATGGTTGGCTCAGTTCACTTGGTAGATACCCTGTTGTCATTAGGAGTAGATGTAAGAAAAGTATTTGCTCCTGAGCATGGATTTCGAGGAAATGCGGATGCAGGGGAGAAAGTTGCAGATGGAAAAGATAGTAAAACAGGCTTGCCTATTTTGTCTCTATATGGCAGAAAAAATAGAAAGCCAAATAGCGAAAAACTGTTGGATGTCGACGTGGTAATATTCGATATTCAAGATGTGGGCGCACGTTTTTATACCTATATAAGTACAATGCATTATGTAATGGAAGCATGCGCTGAACAGCATAAAAAAATGATTATTCTGGATCGACCTAATCCAAATGGTTTTTATGTAGATGGACCAATTCTTAAAAGTGGAAATGAATCTTTTGTTGGAATGCATCCAGTGCCAATTGTTCACGGCATGACCATAGGAGAATATAGTCAAATGATCAATGGTGAAAAATGGTTAGCAAAAGGTGTTCAATGCGACTTACTTGTTGTTAAATGTAAGAACTATCAACATTCAGACTTTTACGAATTACCAATAAAACCGTCTCCTAACTTGCCAAATATGGCAAGTATTTATTTGTACCCTTCTCTTTGTTTGTTTGAAGGTACGAATGTCAGCATTGGAAGAGGGACTAAGAAACCATTTCAAATAATAGGTTCACCCTTAATAGCGGAAACAGATTTTTCGTTTACCCCTAAACCAACACCCGGAGCAAAACATCCTAAATTGGATGGCGAGAAATGTAATGGATATGATTTGGAAGACTTTGGAGAACACTACCTACGGAGCCTTGGAAAACTTTATTTGCACTGGGTAGTAGCAATTTATCAGGAATCATCGAATAAAGCGGATTTTTTCAGAAAGGACGGCTTTTTTAAATTACTGACTGGAGATAAAATAATTCGGGAAATGATTGAAACAGGAAAAGATGCAAATGAAATTTGGGAAAGCTTCCAGGATGAGGTTAAGCTTTTTAAAATTACGCGAAAGAAGTATTTATTGTATTCGGATTTTGAATAAAGCATCTAGCATATGTTATTCGGTTCTGTTTTATAAAATTTAATACTTTTGACTTTATGCGAATATTAATAGTAATTTTTACAGTTTCAATAACTGTTTTGGCTTCTGGGCAAATGCCAACACAATGGAATTCTGGAGAAATCATACAGAAACTAGAGAAGCTAGGAGTATTGGGTAATGTGCTGTATTTAGCTGCTCACCCAGATGATGAAAACACACGTTTCATAAGCTATGCCGCAAATGAAAGTTTGTACAACACAGGTTACTTGTCTATAACTAGGGGAGATGGGGGTCAAAATCTTGTTGGTTCGGAAATTAGAGAGGAACTAGGTATTATAAGAACACAAGAATTATTAGCAGCCAGAAGAATAGATGGAGGACAACAGTTTTTTACTCGAGCAAACGATTTTGGCTATTCTAAAACTCCTAAAGAGACTTTGGAAATTTGGGATAAAAGTAAAGTATTGTCTGATGTTGTTTGGGTTATTCGAAAATTTCGTCCTGATTTAATTATCTGCCGATTTCCTGCTGATGGAAGAGGTGGCCATGGTCATCATACATCTTCAGCCTTGCTCGCTGAAGAAGCTTTTGAAATGGCGGCTGACTCTACTAAATTTCCTGAACAATTGATGTATGTAGATGCTTGGAAAACAGAAAGGCTTTTGTTAAATACCGGCAGGTGGTGGAATGATAAAATTTCTGCGGAAGATGAAAACGTAATCGCTCAAAATATTGGTGTTTACAATGAGTTACTGGGGACTTCCTACAATGAAATGGCTGCTAGAAGCAGAACTATGCATAAAAGTCAGGGGTTCGGTTCCACAGGTTCAAGAGGCTTTCAAGAGGAGTTTTTCGAATATGTAAAAGGGAATAAATCAGAAAAATTATTTGATAATGGTGCTAATTCAAATTGGCTACGAATTGAAGGCGCCGGGCACATTCAGGAGAAAGTTAATACTTTAATTGAACAATATGAGCCGCAAAACCCAGGAGCTATAGTGAAAGAATTGTTGCTTTTAAGGAAGGATGTAGAGCAAATTAATAACGAGTTTTGGAAAGAAATAAAGTTGAGGGAAATTGATGCTTTGATTATTCAGTGTTCGGGTATTTATATTGAGGCAAAAGCGGATCATTTTTCAAAAACGATAGGAGATTCATTGTTCGTGGATTTTGAAATCATTCAAAGAACATCAGCAGTTAACATAGAAATTGAATTCATTTCTTCTTCGGAGTTACGTTATGAATTTAGTGTAAATAAAAAACTGGAACCAAACACGAAAGAGGTAATTAGTTCCAAATTTATCGTTCCAACCCTTCCAATATCTCAGCCTTATTGGCTTGAGGAAAAGGCCAATTTTGGAACATATAATGTGAATGATCAGGAGCTGATTGGAGTACCAGAAAATCCGCCAGCGATAACATTTAAAGCTCGATTAAAATTTGAAGAAGATGTTATCGAAATATCATTTCCATTGGTTCATAAGAAAAATGACCCTGTCAAAGGAGAACTCTATAGGCCTTTTATAATAGCACCAAAAATAACTGCGAATGTGGATCAGCCTATTTATTTGTTTTCCAGTTTAGCTCCCCAAAAAGTCATAATTAAATTAGCATCAAATACAGATCAACAAAAAGGGGTTTTGGAATTAAAAGCTCCAGAGGGTTGGAGTTTAGTATATGATAAAGAATTTACTTTGGAAAAGAAACATCAAGAGCTCAAAGTGACTGCTACGATTACAGCTTCCAAGGAGGCTAAAGAAGGGTTACTTAAAGTGTTTATAAACGGAGAAAAGACGAGGTCTTTAAATACAATTAATTATGCTCACATTCCGACTCAAGTGTGGTTTCCTGATTCAGAGACGAAATTAGTCTTTGTTGATATTCAAAAGAAAGGAAAAAAATTGGCTTATCTATCAGGTGCGGGAGACGTTGTTCCCGAATCCCTTCGCAATATTGGATATGAAGTAGATATATTAGACGAGTCTGATTTAGCACAAGATCATCTGGAAGAATACGACGCAATTCTTCTAGGAATCCGTTTTTTAAACATAAATGAACGAGCGGACTTTATTATGCCAAAATTATTGGAGTATTGTAAAAATGGAGGAAACCTTATCGTTCAATACAATACAGCACATCGACTAAAAACAAAAGAATTTGGGCCATTTCCAATTGAGTTATCTAGAGATAGGGTTACAGAAGAAGATGCAGAAGTAACATTCTTATTACCAAATCATCCAGTTCTAAATAAACCTAATAAAATAACAAAAGCTGATTTTGCTAATTGGGTTCAAGAGAGAGGCCTTTACTTTCCATATAAATGGAACGACAAGTATGAAGCAATTTTAAGTTGGCAGGACGCTGGAGAGGAACCAAAAAGTGGTTCGCTGTTAGTAGCCAAATATGGGAAAGGAAATTACGTTTACACAGGAATTTCTTTTTTTAGAGAACTTCCTGCTGGTGTTCCTGGAGCTTATCGTTTATTGGTTAATATCTTGAGTTTAGGAAATGAATAACGATATTTCAAATAACGATCAAGAGAATAAACCTCCGGTATTTAAATCTTGGAAGGGTTGGTATGCACTGCTGATAATCGTATTGGCAGTTTTAGTGTTTCTCTTTTATTTGCTTACTAATACGTATTCATGAGTGCTTTAGATTGGATAATTTTAATAGGAACACTCCTCGCTATAGTAATCTATGGGGTTTGGAAAACTAGAGGAGCAAAAAACCTAGAAGGTTATTTAAAAGGTGATAACCAAGATAAATGGTGGGGAATTGGTATTTCCATAATGGCAACACAAGCCAGTGCGATTACTTTTTTGTCCACACCTGGTCAGGCCTATATGGATGGTATGGGTTTTGTTCAATTCTATTTCGGGTTACCTATTGCGATGATCATTTTGTCAGTTACGTTTATTCCTATTTATTATAAATTAAAAGTATTCACTGCCTATGAGTTTTTAGAAACTAGGTTTGATTTAAAAACTAGGTCGCTAGCTTCTATTTTGTTCTTGGTGCAGAGAGGTTTGGCAGCGGGAATTACCATTTATGCTCCTGCTATTATTTTATCTACACTGTTGGATTGGAACCTTTTCGCCACAAATATTTTCATAGGCTTATTGGTAATTATATATACTGTTTCTGGAGGTACAAAAGCTGTTACGCAAACCCAGAAGCAGCAAATGGCCGTTATGATGGGAGGCATGGTGTTGGCCGGAATAATGGTTATTTCCATGTTGCCAAAAGAAATTAGTTTAAATGACGCTTTCCATGTGGCCGGTAAAATGGGAAAACTTGAAGTAGTTGATTTCGATTTTGATTTAAACAATCGCTATACCTTTTGGTCCGGAATTACAGCTGCATTGTTCTTATTTATGTCTTATTTTGGAACTGATCAATCTCAGGTGCAAAGGTATTTATCAGGTAAATCATTGTCGGAAAGTCGCCTTGGACTAATAATGAACGGGTTATTAAAAGTTCCAATGCAATTTGTAATTCTATTAATTGGAGTAATGGTGTTTGTTTTTTATCAGTTCAATGAACCTCCTATGTTTTTTAATAAGGTGGAGAGTGAAAAAGTAATTGAGTCTGAGTATTATGAAGAATATGCAGATTTACAAGAAAATTATTCTACTCTTTTTGAGGAAAAGCAATTGGAGTTGTTCAAGATGGTTGACGCCATTAATCAGGAGAACGAAGTTTTGGTTAATCAATTAAAATCCAATGTAGAATCTCTACAGAATCAATCAGATCAAATTAGAGAGGACGTAAAAGTTTTGGTGAAGCTTGTTGATGAAGGTGCTGAAACGAATGACAAGGATTATGTTTTTATGACTTTTGTAATGGATAACCTGCCCATTGGAATGATTGGATTGCTATTTGCAGTAATGTTTTCTGCAGCAATGTCCTCGACCGCTTCAGAGTTGAATGCACTTTCGTCTACAACAACCATCGATTTATATAAGCGGTCTATTAAAAAGAAAGAAAGTGATCGCCACTATCTTAGATCAAGTAAATTATTTACTTTAATGTGGGGGCTATTGGCAATTCTGTTTGCAACTTATGCTTCACTATTTGAGAATTTAATTCAAGCCGTAAATTTATTAGGTTCTTTATTCTATGGGACCATTTTGGGGATCTTTCTGGTAGCATTTTACTTCAAGTATGTAAAAGGTCACGCTGTTTTTGTTGCGGCAATATTAGCAGAAATTTGTGTCATAGGCATACATTATTTAAATGCGAATGAAATAGCTCCAGTCTGGCTAAAAATGTCTTATTTATGGTATAATGTTGTTGGATGTATTCTCGTTATTTTATTTGGATACTTATTTCAATTAATGATGAAGAAAAATCCTTCTTTAAAAGAATAAAAAAAGCCCTCGATGAACAGAGGGCTTTGCAGATCTAATTTTCGAATTGAAAGTTATTTCTTTTCTTTCAGTTTCTTAATCAATTTTTCATTGTTAGCGATGTAACCATAGTCTCCATCTTTGCTTTCTTTCGCCAATTGCATAGACTTCTCAGCAGTAGCAATTGCCTCTTTTGTTTTTCCTAATTTTCCTTGAATTTTTGCTTTCTGATGTATGTACCAAAATGCTTCTGGCCTTTTTTCAATAGCAGTGTTAATCCAAGCTAAAGCTTGAGTCATATCTTTATCATTGTCAAGATAGTGTCTTGCAGCAGAGTAATATGTTCCAGCACTTGGTCCATCAATTAAGAGTTCCTTAATTTGTTTTTCAACTGCTTCATCAGCATTTGATTCAATAGGAAAAGATACTCTTGTATTCTCCCAGGAAAGCATCATCGTTGCATTGCCTGACTTGAAAGAACCAAAGTCTATGGTGAAACTTTCTACTGCATTCTCTATTTTCGAAGATTTAGCTGTAAAGCGAACTAAATCTTCCTCTTCTTTATAGTCCCCCGTTCCCCAGTTAGTTGTGTTTTTGTGAATAATAATTGTCCATTCCGTTTCCCTCGGAATAGTGTAAAGAGCATATTTTCCTGCAGGAACATCTTTCCCCCCAATTTTAACATCATTACTAATTTCAATAGTCGTAGCTGCGTTGGCTCCTGTTCTCCATATTTCTCCTAAAGTAACTAATTCTCCAAAAATCTTTCGTTCTTTCATTCCCGGTCTTGAGTAAACCACCGTCACTTCGGATAATCCAATTGTTTGTTTAATTGTCCCTTTTGGACTTGGTTGTGGTATCTTCAGCTGAGCGGAGAGTACAGTTGTGGCAATTATGCCAGCAGCAAATAGTATTGACTTAATAGTGTTCATGTTTATTGGTTTTATATTTTTTTCGAAGATAATTTAATTCTTATTATGAACCGAGCTTCCATTCTGAAAAAGATAATTTTAAGTAATTAAGCCCATCAAAAATTAACGCAATACAGATTCCATTGAAATAGATGGAGCCTTTTAATTATATGATGCTTTAATCAAAAAGGGATTAGTTATTATTCAGTAATGAGCAGAATTCAAAAGTTGTTGCACAAAAAGTTAAAGTGATAAATTGATTTATTAAGCTTATCGATCATGTTCTTCCAAATTCTTTGTGCTGACTTTTTAAATTTTTTCCAACTTCCGAAACATCCATGGTTTTTTCAAATTCAACCATTAAGCTGTGGTCCGTAAGAATTTTAAAACTTGTATTGAGGTTGAATATTTCTTTATACACT
>JAQWQH010000200.1 GCA_029244805.1 Flavobacteriales bacterium | reverse complement strand
GAAAAACTCAGAAGAAGTCGTAGAAGAGCGAAAGATCCACCCAAGCATATCTTCCATTATGCGTAAACGTGCACTCCACTGGAGCACCTCGGTACAACCCTTTTCTTTTAGAATAGCCATACTTATTCAATTCAACCTTATCCGAAATGGTTTTCAATAACTGAAAGTTTCTGTTGTAGACAGTAACTGTATGTTTATACATCATGTTTTGAGCAAAAAACAACCCGTTTCCCGAATGGACAATTGATTTAGGATTGATTTTACCTTCAATAATTTTCAATTGAGATAAGGTACTGTCCTCTTTATATGCAAAGCACGAAAAAGCATTTAAAATAAAACAGAGATATAAATGTTGTTGGAGCACACTACTTGCATTAAATTGATAAAGATAGCTTTTTATGAAAAAAGGCCATTTAGTTACTCACCAAAAAAGAAATCAAATCCGCCGCAGATTTTTCTGGTATCTCCTCCATGGGAACATGACCCACATTTTTATAAATAACCACTTCTGAATTCGGAATATCTTTTTCAAACTTTCTAGAATGCTTAACATTAATCCAATTATCATTAGCTCCCCACATAATTAACACGGGGATTGAAAGTTGTGTGAGACGATCTGTATTATGTACATTATCAGAATTTGCTAATTTAACAAAAGCCTCTTTATTTCCTTCTCTATGAAACAAATCATAGTGGCGATTTACAACCTTATCTGTTACTTTAGATTGATCTTCAAACACCTGTCTCAAAAATCTTCGAACAACAGCTCTTGGGACATAGTTAAACACATTTCTAAGAACAGGAGTTTTAGCTATTACAAATGGCAATGGCATACTTTTTTCTCCAACATATCCTGCAGAATTAATTAAAATTAATTCATCTACCCTATTTTCATATTTCACTGCAAATTCCCAACAAATCCAACCTCCTAAAGAACTTCCTGCTAAGCAACATGATTTGATATTTAGTTTTTCTAAAAATGCATCTAAAAAATCTGAATAGTCGTCAATACTATACTCATAACTCGAGTTTGGACCCGTTAAACCAAATCCTGGCAGGTCCAATCGGATTACTCGATATTGCTTTTTTAATATTTCATTCCAATCATCGAATGTATGAAGTGAAGAAAATGTCCCATGAACTAACAATATCACTTCTCCATCGCCTTCGTCGCAATAATGAATATCTAGCCCATCAATTTCAACAAAACTGGAAGTTTCGTAAGTATATTTTTCTTTTAATTCATCTATTGTCATAAACCCTCGGAAAGCACAGAAACACACACAAACCTAACAAGATTTGAATACCTAATGCAGATTGCTTTTAGTTGTTGTAATTCCGAATTAACAAAAAAATTACAACTATAACTATGGAAATAGTTATAGTTTACAAACATTCTAATTTGAAAACACCAACTTTTCCGTCAGCAAAACTCCGTAAAATTTCATTTTAAAATATTGAGTGAACGCCTCTTCAACTGTTATATCATGCTTTCTGAGAAACTTAGCATCAATCATCATATCGAAGAAAAACAAATCTGATTCTGCCATCATATCAACATTAAAGCTCCTAAAAACTCCTTTATCCATACCGGTTTGATAATACGTTTTGATATTCTCCGCAGACTTTTCCCTAAACAAATCAACATCAGCCCATATTTTTGGAAAATAATTTTTTAAATCTTCTAGGTAAAGAGCAGACATTCCTCTTAAGCTTGTCGTGAAAAACCTTGCACCTAAATAATATCTTTCTGTAAATTCAACAGATTCATCAAACAATAAGTCTCGAAATTTTTGCAGTTCAACCAGTTTGAACCACAATGCATCATGTATTAAATCTTCTTTAGAACAATAATAATTATAAATAGTAGCTTTACTTAAGTTCAAATGTTCAGCAATATCATCCATTGTAGGCTTACGAACACCATTCTTATAAAAGTATGGCATTATATCTGCTAACCATTTTTGCTGTTTGATATTTAGCGGCTTTCTTTCTTTGTCAGTTGCCTTTCTTCCCATGATGAACCTTTATTAATTGTTTATTGCGGTAAAAAATAATTCACTATATTTATCAACGAAACTAACATTAATTATTCTTAAATGACAAAGTCAATTCTATTTACTCTTGTACTCTTAACTGCCTCTGTGGTCATTTCATCTCAAGAAAATAGAAGCAGTAAAAACACAGCTTATTTGGAATTATTGGGAAAAGGAATGTTTTATTCCTTTAATTACGAAAGAGAAATTTATAGAATTGATGAGAAATTAGCATTTAATGGAAGTGTAGGGCTTTCCATTCTACCTGGTTTCACTGACATTGAAGAGACAAAAGACCGTCTTTTTCCATTTGAAATTAATGCGAAATATAGTTTTGGCAAACACCATGTTGTACTCGGATACGGAACAACCTTATGGAAGTACAAAATTAATGAAATAAAAATTGACAACTCCAATATTGGTTCAGCACCAGCTGAACCGAAACTGAAAGAGATGAAGGAATGGTTTGCCCATATTGTATTAGAGTACCGTTACCAAAAACCAGAAGGAGGGTTTATGGCTAAGGGAGGAATTAGTCCCCTCTTTTTTGATTATATGGCCAACTCTGCATTTACTAAAAATACGAATACCCAGTTTTCCATTAACCTAGGAGTCGGTTACAGTTTTTAATAATTTCAGCTTTATATTATATACAAAATGAAGAAAAATACAATCAATTTACTTTCAGGAACGATATTGGTTTTTTCCATTGTTTTATCTGGTGCCTGTAAAAAGGTTGAAGTGATTGATGATAAAGCTGGTGGCTGTTTTGATACGGACTCTCCTATTCATGATGCCAGTATTGATTACGACGACGGGACCTGCCAATATGCATATATCGACCTGTATGAACTTACCAATCACCCTGATCAAGATCCGGCTAATAGTGGGCAAGATTGGGATATTGTTGCCGTAGGAAACTCCACAAGACCAGACGTACTATTAACTATTACCAATCAACTTACCGGAGAAATTTTATTTGAAGGCCCTGAAACAGGAGACCTGGATCCAGCCGCAACCCCTTCTTGGGCTGCTCCATATCAAGAGCAATTATTCAATCATAATTACGAATGGACATTATACGATAATGATGTGGGTGGATCTGAATTAATGGCTTCTGGAGTTTTTAATCCAATTGAATTAGCCAATAACGGAATCATTCAATTTGGCGATATTAATTCACTGCAAGACTCAACAGTAATTACAATGTTTTACACCTTGAAATAAACCCTGTTTAGAAAATGGCTAATCCATTTCAAAAAATAAGAGATAACCAACAATTTTATTTCGAAAACGTCTTACGAAAAAGCTCGCTTTTCGAGCGAAAGCAGAAGCTAAAAAAAGTAAAAAAGTGGATCAAAGAAAATGAAAGCCATGTTGTAAAAGTACTGTATGACGATTTCAAAAAATCTCCTGAAGAAGTCCGAATAGCAGAAATAAAACCTGTAATTTCCGAAATCAATGATGCGTTAAAAAACTTACGAGATTGGGCGGCACCGCAAAGAGTAAAAACACCTTTATATCTTCTAGGCAGTAAGTCACACATAATCTCACAACCGAAGGGACTTAACCTTATTATCGCACCTTGGAATTTCCCGTTCAATTTAACAATTGGACCTTTGATTTCTGCGATAGCAGCAGGGAATTGTGCTGTGCTAAAACCATCTGAATTAACCCCAAACTGCGAACAGTTAATCGTTAGAATGATTATTGAACTATTCCCTCCAGAGGAGATAACTGTCATTACAGGTGGTGTTGAGGAGACAACTCAATTACTTGATTTAGCTTGGGACCACATCTTCTTTACTGGAAGTCCACAGGTTGGAAAAATAGTTATGAAAGCTGCATCAAACCACCTTACACCAGTTACATTAGAGCTTGGCGGGAAAAACCCTGTTATCGTTGACAAAACAGCTAACCTGAAAGATACTGCCCAAAAATTAATTTGGGGAAAACTATTGAATAACGGTCAATCTTGTGTCTCTCCAAATTACGTGCTTGTCCATGCTTCAGTAAAGGCTAAGCTAATTGTAGAATTGAAAAAAGCTCTAACCAAAATGTATGGAAAAACCAAAGAGGAAATTGAAAATAATAATGCACTTACCCGAGTGGTAAACAAGCGTAATTATGAAAGAATTACATCACTAATAAACAAAAGCATTGAACAAGGCGCTAACGTTATTATAGGTAACAACACTAATTCCGATGACAACTACATTTCGCCCACCATATTAGACAACATAACTACCAGTTCCACTATTTTTAAAGATGAAATTTTCGGGCCCGTATTGCCATTAATTGAGTTTCAATTGCTAGATGAAGCGATTTCAATAATTAACAAGGAGGAAGCTCCTTTGGCTCTGTACATTTTTTCTTCATCCAAAAAAAACACAAAAAACATTATTCGCAATACATCTGCAGGCACCACTGGAATAAACGAAACTACTATTCAATTCATTCATGGCAACTTACCCTTCGGAGGAAATGGTCATAGCGGAATTGGAAGGTCGCATGGAAAATATGGCTTTACTGCCTTTTCCAATGAGAGAGCTATTTTGAAACAAAAAAGAGGTTTTACAACCATAAAGTTAATTTACCACCCTACGAATAAATTTAAACGTTTTGTTATTCGATTTATGACTTGGAGAATGTGATAAAAAAATTCTTTAAAAAACTTGGAAGAAGGTTTTGCAGGAGTGCTCAAATAATATGCGGAGATGTTTTTGACAACCTATTCTCTCAATCTTATCGTGTAAAGAGCAATTGCTACAACCGTAAAAATAACATTTGGAACCCATACAGCCACCACAGGAGCTAACCCAACATTTAACGAGGCTACCGTAGTCATTTTCATAAAGAATATATACAGTACACTTGCCATCAATCCAATAATGATATTTTTCCCAACTCCTTCCCTTGACTTTCTGGAAGAAACTGCAACACCAATTAATGTTAATATATAAGTTGCAAATGGATAGGCAGATCTCTCGTAAAGAACAATTTCTATTTTTGGAACAATATTAGACCCTTTATTTCTTTCCTGATTTCTAAATTTCACTAATTCAGAGGTCGTCATTGACTCCATAATATTATCTCTCTGACCAAGGTCTTTCACATTAAAACTTAGAACTGTGTCGATCGTTGCTATTTCCTTTACCACTTCATTTGAATCATTTATTTCGCGAATAAAAACTTTATCCAACTTCCATAAATTCGAAACACTATCACCATAAGCCTTCATTACCTGCATATCTGTTTTTAGCTCATAAAGGCCTCTATCATTCTTTTCCCAGGTTTCCACCCACATTCTTGTCACTATATTCAATTTTGCATTAAACACTTTATAATGCAAGGTCGTCTTCTCATTCATTTGTAAATTTATGTTCTGAAAAGAACCATTTACCGGAGTGTATTTACTTTCAAAAAGGAGTCTTTGCTTATTTGCATTTGGCACCATTAAATGATTCATAAACAATGCAAAAATGAGAAGTGCAGTGGAGACAACCATATAAGGCCTTGTAAACCTCCAAAAACTGACGCCATTGCATAATATTGCTATTATTTCTGAGCGTTGCGCCATAACACCGGTAAAAAATAATACAGATAAAAATATTATCAAGTAGCTAAACAAATTGACATAATGCAAGAAAAAATAAGGATAATAATCTATGGCTATTTCCCAAAAAGAAAGGTTGTAATCTGGATTTGTAAAGTCTCTTAACTTTTCACTTATATCTATAACAATAGCAATACTCATTATCACCATTATCATAAAAATGAAAGTTCCCAAAAACTTCTTCGTTATGTATAAATCCAATTTTTTCATTTAGCCAATTTGCTAAAGTCTATTGCCCAGCTTAGGAATAATATTGTCTTTCCATGTTGAGAATGTACCTGCAATTATCTGTCTTCTAGCTTCTTTTGTAAGCCATACATAAAACGCTAGGTTATGCAATGAAGCTATTTGTGAACCCAATCTTTCTTTGGAAATCATTAAATGTCTTAAATATGCTTTGGAATATTGAGAATCTACATAAGAAGTTCCATTAGGATCTAAATCAGAAAAATCATTCTTCCATTTTTCATTTCTTATATTGATAAAGCCCTCACTTGTAAACAGCATTCCGTTTCTTGCGTTACGAGTTGGCATTACACAATCAAACATGTCAACACCCAAAGCTATGTTCTCAATTATGTTTATCGGTGTTCCAACCCCCATTAAATAACGGGGCTTATCTTTCGGTAGTATGTTACAAACTAAATCTGCAGTAGCATACATTTCTTCTGCTGGCTCACCAACTGAAAGTCCACCAATGGCATTACCCTCTCTTTCAAAAGAAGCAATCATTTCTGCAGATTCTTTTCTTAAATCCTTATAGGTGCTTCCTTGAACAATTGGAAAAAATGTTTGGTCATAACCATATTTACCTTCTGTAGAATCAAAACGTTCACAACACCTTTTTAACCATCTATGCGTCATTTTCATGGATCTTTTTGCATAGGAATAATCACATGGGTACGGAGTACATTCGTCAAATGCCATTATAATGTCCGCGCCTATAGTACGCTGAATATCTATTGCGTATTCAGGAGAAAATAAATGTTTTGATCCATCAATATGTGATCGAAAGGTTACCCCTTCTTCTTTTATCTTTCTTCTATCCCCTAATGAATAAACTTGAAAGCCACCTGAGTCCGTCAAAATAGGACCCTCCCAATTCATAAACTTATGTAACCCTCCAGCATTTTCAATTACTTCTAATCCTGGACGCAAGTAAAGGTGGTAGGTATTCCCCAAGATGAT
>JAQWQH010000192.1 GCA_029244805.1 Flavobacteriales bacterium | reverse complement strand
CACTTGAGTACTCAAAGGATTCTCTAAAACTGTAAATTCTGAGTCTCTCAACCTTTTAATAAAGTCCTTTATGGGTGTCTCAAAGTCATCTTTTAAAGGCATTAAAGTAAGTTCAACTGAAATTTTCATAGAAGTTTGATTTGGATAACTGTGCAAATTTAAAGAAAGAAATCTTTTTATTTTGAACATTTCACTACTTTCGAAGCATAATAAAATTAGAAGTCATGTCAGAAGCAATCAATCAAGGTAATGTAAAATTATCAATTAGTGAAAAGGGAATTGGTACAATTGAGTTTTCTCACCCATTGAGTAATTCATTGCCAGGAAAAATATTGGCGAAATTAGCAGACACAATTACTGAAGCAGGAGCAAATGATTCCATAAAAATCATTATTCTAAAATCAGCAGGTGATCGCGCTTTTTGCGGAGGAGCTAGTTTTGATGAATTAATTTCAATAGACAATATTGAAATAGGAAAAACTTTCTTTTCTGGTTTTGCTAATGTAATTAATTCCGCTCGTAAATGTCCAAAATTGATTATTGGACGCGTTCAAGGAAAAGCTGTTGGTGGCGGAGTTGGAATGGCTAGTGCTGTTGATTTTTGTTTGGCTACAAAATTTGCATCTGTTAAATTAAGTGAATTGGCCGTAGGTATCGGACCTTTTGTTGTTGGTCCTGCAGTTGAGCGAAAGATTGGAACATCCGCAATGAGTATGATGGCAATTAATGCAACAGAATGGTACAGTGCAAATTGGGCAAGAGAAAAAGGGTTATATGCAAATGTTTTTGAGGATGCAGAGCAAATGGATGAAGCAATCGAAACGCTTGCAAACAAATTAGCGTCATCAAACCCAGAGGCTATGCGCATGCTTAAACAAGTTTTTTGGGAAGGAACGGAACACTGGGACGTGCTTCTTTCAGATAGAGCTGCTATGAGCGGGAAATTAGTTCTTTCTGATTTTACTCGAAATGCAATTCAAGCATTTAAGAAAAAATAGCACCGATTAAAAATGAGAAAAGGCAGTGCTATCTACACTGCCTTTTTTGGTTTCACTTCCTTCTATTCGTTATCTAACAACAGTTACATCACCTACATATTCATGTGCTTCTCCTTTATCATCGATTGTTTTGACTAACCAAACGTAAGCGTCCACTTGCACTGGTTTTCCTTTATGTTTTCCATCCCAACCGGCGTCTTTGTTGTGTGATTCAAAAATTTGTTGCCCCCAACGATTGAAGATGTAGAAATCATATGTAACGGCATCAATACCAAACCCTTTTGGTATAAAAACATCATTTTTACCGTCATTATTTGGTGTAAATGCACTTGGAGCAAAGAAAATATAATCGCCATCAATATGCACTGTCTGTGTATACACACTTTCACAAGTATCTGTTCCATTAACACTAAATATGGTAAGTGTAATATCAAAGTACCCTGTATCAGAATATAAGTGAGTTGGATCGCTCATAATTCCAGTATTGATTGAATCTACTAAAACACTATCTCCATTTCCTGTAATTGATGTTCCATCTCCAAAGTCCCAAGCATATATTGAGCCACCAATAGAATAATCAATCATCTCAATTACCGGATTTAGTATGGAAGTTTGTGCAGGCGCAACACCAAAATTAGCTACAGGTAAATCATGAACAGTAATCATTGCAGTAGAATTTACCGTTGCAAAACATCCGTCTGCACTTGTTATTACTAGACATACATCATATGTTCCTGGAGTTGTATAGGTATAATTAAACGTATTATTAGGACCTGAGTACTCCGGTATACCATCGCAATCAATGTCAAATTCAAAGTTAACTCCTATATCCGAGTTGGCAACAAATTGAGCTGTAAATGGAGCACAACCTGATGAATCAAAAGCAGCAATAAATGCTTGTGGATTTGGATTAATCGAAACAGTAGTTGATACTGTATCATTGATACTACATCCATCTGTAATTACAGCATAATAGGTTGTTGGTGCACTTGGATCCACATTTGCCGTTGAAATATTTCCAGACTGTATACTTGGAACGCTATTTCCGGCATCATCATACCATATAAATGTATATGGATTTGTAAGTGTATCGCCACCAGTTGCAGTGGCAACTATATTTACAGCACCTCCATCACAAAGATTAATTGGAGGGGTAATTGTTAAAGCAAGCGGAGGAGTAACCGTAATCGTTACGCATGCACTCACCGGCAAACATCCATTTGCATCTGAAACCGTAGCGCAGTATTGTGATGTTGTAAGCGGAGCTACCGTGACCGGCGCAGAACCATTATTCGGCAAGTTATCCCAAGTAACAGTATAACTACCATTAAGGAAAGGAGTTCCTCCTTGACCACTTGCCCATACCTGCGTAGAATCACCATAACAAATAGTTCTTGCTAAGTCCGCAATGGCAACTAATTGCGATGGCTCTGTAACGTTCACTAATTGCAAAGCAACACAACCATTCGCGTCTGATACTTGGACAGCATACAAACCATCTTGCAATGCTAAAGCTGTTTGTGCTGTTTGCGCAGCAGGATCATCCCATTGGTAGGTAAAAGGAGCTGTCCCACCAGAAGTATGTACTGATGCACTCCCTGTACTATAACCATTACATAGTGGTTCTACAAAAGTAATACTATCAACCACCGGAGCTGCCTCATCAATGACATCAGCAGTACTAATAACAACGCATCCATTCGCATCGGTTACTTCAAAAGGAACAGAACCAGAACACAGCCCAGTATTGTTGCTATTACTTGGAGAGTTTCCTAATCCAAACCAGCTATACGAATAAGGAGTTGTTCCACCAGATGCAGCAATGCTTGCCTCTCCATTACAATCAGAGCAAGTAGTGTTTACTGTACTTGCTGTTTGCACTAGTAGAGATGGCTCCGTTATCGTAATATCCATTTGTTGAGTACACCCGTTCGCATCGGTGATACGAACTGTATAAGTTCCTGCACACAGACCGGATACACCAGGACTTGTCAATCCAATCGGATCCCAGTTATATAAATAGGGAGCACTTCCTCCAGAAACCGACACTTGAATTTGTCCATCGCAAAATCCGAAGCATGAAACATTTTGTAAGTTATCAACTGAAATCACAATTGGTGTTGGTTCCGAAATTGTAACTGAACTCACACTTGTGCAGTTGTTATCATCATTCACTGTTACTGTGTAAGTTCCTTCACATAAACCTGTTGCTTGCTGAGTGGACTGACCAACATTCCAATTATATGTATAATCTGTTGTAACTAACCCACCACTTGCATTAACAAGTGCGTCACCATCACAGCCTATATTACAAGATGCATTGTTGACATTAAATATAGCCGAATTCAATGGGTTTGGCTCTGTTATACATGCTGATTCTGAGCTAACACATCCTGCAGCATCTGTAGCAATTAATGAGTAACACCCGCCACCTAATCCAAACAAAGTACTCAAGTTAGATCCTGCTGGAATCGCATTTCCAACTCCATTAATCCATTCTAAAGTAGAGGAACCTGTTCCTCCAACGACTGCATATTGCATTGAACCATCTTGATCACCAAAACACGTTACATCTGAAGAAGTGACAAAAGTAACAGTTGGTCCTTCAATGTCATTTAGGCAAATTACACTATCTTCAAAACATCCACTACCATCTATTACTGTAACAGTGTAGCAATTGGCAACTAAATTAGATGCACAAGCAGTCGTTTGTGTAAGTACATCATTCCATTGATAAACATAAGGAATTGTTCCTCCAAATATATTTACACAAGCCGAACCATTGTCAAACCCACAATTTGGATCTGTAATTGATACGCTCATTCCAATTTCAGTTGGTTGCGTAATGTTTACAGTTTCAGAAATTGCACATCCATTTGCATCGGTAATGAGACAAGTATATATTCCTGCACACAGGTTATTAACTACAGCTGTAGTAGCAAATGTTGGGTCATTCCACTGGTATGTATTACCACCTGAACCACCACTAACAATTACACTAGCAGATCCATTACAATTACCAAAGCAATCCACGTTAATCGTAGTTGATGTAAGCGCTAATGGTGTCGGTTCAGTAATCGTTGTTGTCGTGGTTGTGAAGCAGCCATTTGCATCTGTTACTGTTACTGTGTAAGTTCCGGCTAAAAGGTTACTTGCCGTTACCTGTGATCCTGCCCCATTATCCCATAAATACGTGTAAGGTGCTGTTCCACCTGAAGGACTTACCTCTGCAAAGCCATCGCTGTAGCCATTGCAACTAACATTCCCTGTTAAATTAATTGCTGCTTCAAGAGAAGTTGGCTGCGTTACAATTGCTGAAACCGTTGTTTGACAACCATCTGCATCCGTTATCGTACAAATATAATTTCCTGGACATAATCCAAAAGCAGTTGCACCTGTTTGATTAGCCGCAGATGCTCCCCACTGGTAACTAAATGGTGTCATTCCAATTATTCCCATTGCAGTAACAGTTCCATCACAGGCACCAAAACAAGAAATTTCTGTTGAACTAGCAGATCCTGTTACTTGATCAGGCTCTCCAATGGAGTAATTCAATATGTCGGTACATCCTTGAGCATCTGCTATTGACAATGTATAATCTCCTGCGCACAATCCTCCGATTGAATCTTGAGTTCCAACAGTAATATTATTGATATCTAACCAGTTATAAGAATAAGGTTGTGTACCTCCAATTGTTGCAAGTGAGGCAATGCCATCACATGAGCCAAAACAAACCGTATTATAAAAAGTTTGAATAGAAATCAATACATCTGGCTCTGTAATTTCAATAGAGGTTGAAGCATTACACCCTATTGAATCGGTAATTGTGACAGCATAAAAACCAGCCGCTAAGTTGGAGGCTGTTGGAGTTGTTTGACTTCCTGCATTAACATCCCATAAAGCAGTAAAAAAACCATTACCTCCAACCATATCTACTGTTGCTGAACCATCATTAAATCCATTACAGCTAACCATAGAAGTATCTACAATCATTGCGGATGGACCATTTAAATCTTGAACTTCAATACATATAGTGACACCACAACCATTCGCGTCTGTAACCAATACGCAGTATGTACCTGCTAATAAATTGTCTGCACATGAGTTGGTAGATCCATTAGGCCATAAATAACTATAAGGAGAGGTTCCTCCACTTGCTATGACACAAGCATTTCCATCAGACAGACCACAATTTGCATTGACCACTGCAGAGTCCAAAATTAAGCTTGTTGGCTCTGTTATGGTAACAGGTGCAGTTGCTGAACAACCATTAGCATCAACAATAGTAACATTATATGTTTGAGCACATAAATTAAATGCTGTAATAGTAGTCTGCATTAATGGGTCATCCCATTGATATGTGTATGGAAATGTACCCCCTAAAACAGATGAAGAAGCCTCTCCATCACACATTCCTACACATGAAGCGTCAACATCAACAAACGTTGCGGCTGTTACCAAAATTGGCTGACTAACTGTTTCCATTCCGCTAGATGATATGCAGCCATTCGCATCTGTAATAGTTACATAGTAGTTCCCTGCAGCAAGTCCCGTAGCCGTTATACTATCTTGCCCTTGTGATAGATTGGAAGCATTGAACCACTCATAATGATAGGGAGCAGTTCCAGTTCCACTAATAGAAGCTGTAGCTGTTCCATTGGCATCTCCAAAGCACAATGCATCTGTAGTAGAGGTAACAATTACATCACTTGGAGGGATATCTCCAACAGCTACAGTTGCAACTTGTGTGCATCCATCAGCATCTATAACCACTACAGTGTATGTATTAGGTGTTAAATCGATAGCAGTTGGAGTTGCTTGTGTTAATGCATCATCCCAGGCATAAGTAAATGGAGCTACCCCATTTGTTGCTGTTACGGTTGCATCTCCCGTTGGCGTTCCACAGAAAGCATCTGTAAAAGTTGTAGCTAATTGGATTTCTAGTGGTTCTCCTATTATCGCATCAACACTAAATGTACATCCATTCGCATCTGTTACGGTTACGGTATATGTTCCGGGAAACAATGTTGAAGTGGTAGCCGCAGTTGTTTGCGCTGCTGCATCATTCCATGCGTATGTATAGGGTGCTGTTCCACCTGAAGCAATTACTGTTGCATTTCCATCAGAGTAACCCAAACAAGTAACATCTGTTGAAACTGATATAACAGCATTCAATGCTGCAGGTTCTGCAATGGTAACACTAACTGTTGCTTGACAACCAACATTATCAATCATTTCTCCTACATATGTTCCTGAACATAAATTCAATGCACTTGCAGTGTTTTGCCCTATTGGGTTATTATTGTTGTCATACCAATTATAGTTCAATGGAGGAGTTCCTCCAAATACCTGGATTTGAGCAAAACCATCACATGCACTATTACAAGTTACATCCGTTTGTGTTAAAATAGTTGCTGAAGGAGCTCCTAAATCAACAACACATATATTTAATGTTTCACTACATCCATTGGCATCTGTTACGCTGACATCATAGCAGCCAGCAAATAAATTCGTAGCAATTGCAGTTGTTTGATTCCCTGCGTTCGCATCCCACTGAAATGTAAATGGAGCAACTCCCGCTACAATCGTAACTTCTGCAGTTCCATCATTTTGGTTACAATTTGATCCAGTAATTGATCCGTTTAACACTAATGCAGTTGGCTCAGTTACCGACTGGGCTTCTGTTATTGTACATCCATTTGCATCCACTATAACAACATCGTAGGTTCCTGCACATAAATTGGCTACAGTTGCAGTAGTTGTTAATGCAGGGTCATTCCATTGGTATGAAAATGGAGGAGTCCCTCCTGCCGGGGTGGAAGTAATTGTCCCATCACACGCAGCATTGCAACTTACATCTAAAAACGACAACACGTTTCCAAGTATCGGTGGTTTAGATAGCGTTACAGAAAATGATTGAGAACATCCGTTAGCATCCGTTACAACCGCATCGTACGTTATAGCACAAAGATTGGTAGCTATTGGTGTAGTTTGATTTCCCGTATTTGCATCCCAAGCATATGTATAAGGTGCTGTTCCTCCAGTTGGGATAATCTCTGCAGAGCCATCGCAAGCTCCTTCACAAGAAACATCAAATCCATTGTAGTCAGATATTACAGTAGCCACTCCTGCAAGTAACGTTGGTTCGTTAATTGTTTGAATGGTACTGTTATGTAAAATACCGTTTGCATCAGTTACGACTACAAAATAATCGCCTGCACACAACCCTGTTGCTGTTGTTGTTGTTTGCCCGATAGGATTTCCTGTTGCTACCGAGATCCAATCGTATGTATACCCAGGAACACCTCCACTTGCAATTACTGTAGCTTGTCCATCACATACCCCAAAGCAAGTAACACCTGAACCTGTGAGAGTTGTAAAAATTGCATTTGGCTCTATAATTGTAAAACATAATGTGTCAGCACATCCGTTAACGTCTGCAGATACAACAGCATAATCATCAGCACACAATCCAGTTACATTTGGTCCAGTGAAAGCTCCATTTAATAAAGTTGCGGCACAATCATCAAACCATGTATAAGTTATTGCTCCTGTTCCTCCTGAAGCCAATACATTAGCAGTTCCATCACACACACTTGCTCCAGAAGCATCTAATGTGGAAACAATCGAAGCAGCAACTGGAGCTGGTTCAGTTATCGTTGCTGAGAAAGATGATGTACATCCATTTACATCCGTTACATCGACTGCATACGTTCCAGCGCATAGACCTGTTGCATCTGATGTTCCTTGTCCTGCTGCTGGCAATGGTGACCATACGCTTGAATATGGTGCAACACCACCTGTAATTGTAACACTAATTTCTGCATCACAATATCCATTACAAGAGGCGTCTACTTGATTGGCAAGTACGGTTGTTGGTCCTGACAAATCAGATACCGTTGCTAATGCTGTTCCTATACAACCTTCATCATCTACTACCGTCACCGTGTAAGCTCCTGCTGGAACTGCATTTGTGTTTGGTACAGGATTTCCGGATCCATCCACCCAATCTTCTGTAGCGTAAAATCCAGAACCACCTGTTGATGTTGCTAATGAAACCGCTCCATCCGATTGACCACAATTTGCATCAATCGCAGCTGTTGTAACAACAACTGGTGTTGGTTCTGCAATTGTTACACATTCACTAATAAAACATCCATTATCATCTGTTACTGTTACACAGTAAGTTCCAATAGAAAGTCCGCTTACTGTTGGTGTGTTACCAACACTTGTGAGTGTTGCCTGATTTACCCAATCGTACATATAATCTACTGCAATTGTACCACCTGTTACAGTTGCTGTAACTTCTCCATCTGCAAATCCATTACAAGATGCATCTGTTGCTGAACTTGTGATAGCAAGCGGAGTAGGTTCTGTTATTGTTGCTGTAGCTGTTGTTACGCACCCAACATTATCAGTAATGCTTATATTAATTGTACCTGCGCACAGTCCTGTATTAGTTGCTGAGTTAGTAGCTGATCCTGAATCCCATAAATAAGCATATGGTGCCGCTCCTCCTGTCATAGTAACTGTTGCTTGTCCATCACAGAATGTGTTACATGAAGCATTATTATCTATTGCTATTGAAGCTGTTCCTCCACTAATATCGTTTACAATAACTGCTGCTGTTTCAATACAGCCGTTAGCATCTGTTACTGTCACATTGTATGTTCCGGAAAAAACTGTACTTGCGCACACTGTTGATTGCGCCGATGGATCATCCCATAAATAAGTATAGCCAGCTGTTCCTCCTATTGCAGATACACATGCTTCACCGTCTGCTTGAGAACAGTTTGCATCTATTTGACTTGTTCCCAAGACTAGAGGTGTTGGCTCATTAACCGTGTAAGTATCTATTGCAATACATCCATTATCATCTAAAACAGTAATGTCATAAGTTCCGGCACAAACCAATGTTTGGTTTGGTAATAATGGAGTTGGGCCACCACTCCATAAATAGGTGTAATCTGCTGCAACAGTTCCTCCTGTAGCTGTTACTTCTAATGTACCATCACATGTAGAATTACAATTTAAGTCTGTTCCTGTAACGGATGTTATTGCCACTGCAGTTGGTTCAGTAATAGAAATAGTTTGAGCTGTTGATACACCGTTGTTATCTATTACAGTTAATGTATAAGAACCTGCACATAACCCTGTAAGATCTTCTGCAGTTGCTCCACTACTCCAAGAGTAAATATATGGAGGAACACCTCCAGAAACAGTTGCATCAGCCTCACCAATACAAACACCATTACATAATAAATCTACTGTTGTTATAGTGAGGATAATTGCTCCTGGCTCAACAACATTTACACAAGCGGTGGTGGTGCATCCTGTTAAAGCATCGGTTACTGTTACACAGTAAGTTCCTGCACAAAGACCTGTTGCATTTTGCGTAGTTTGTGCTGCTGGATCATCCCATAAATAAGTATACGTTCCTGATCCTCCTAAGGAAGCTACTGATACTTCTGCATCACATAAACCAAATCCTGAGGCATCTATTAGTACCGATGCAGCAGCTGTTGGCCCCGCTAAATCATTAATGGTTACACTAGCAGTTTGAGTACATCCTTGGGCATCTGTTACTATTACATTATATGTTCCTGCCACAATATTAGATGCACACGCTGTTGTTTGAGCACCCGCGTCATTCCATGAATACGTATAAACTCCGCTTCCACCTATTGCTGCAACACAAACTTCTCCATCTGCTTGACCGCAGTTAGCATCTGTAACAGATGTCGTAAGCACGATTAAGGCTGGTTCTGTTAAGGTTACAATCTCTGTTGCAGCGCAACCGTTTGCATCTGTTACTGTTACATTATATGTTCCATCACATAAGCCAGCCGCATCCTCTGAGGTGGTATTAGCTGGGTCATCCCACAAATAAGTTAAACCACCGGTTCCACCTGTTGTTGTTAGATCAGCTAAACCATCACACGCACCATTACACAATGGATCTGTACCTAATACAGCTGCAGTTAATAAAGCTGGATTTGTAAGCGTTACATTAGCAGTTGCTGCACAACCATTCGCGTCCGTTACTGTAACCGTTGCTGGACCTGCACACATTGCTGTTTCATTAGCAGTAGTTCCACCACTTGTCCATGCGTATGTGTATGCAGTAGTTCCACCTGCTACTGTTACATCCGCCGTCCCATCACAAACTCCATTACACAAAGGATCTGTACTAGAAGTGATTGCTGCTGTTAAAACAGCTGGTTCAGTTATGGTAACAGTTGCAGAAGCAACGCACCCCAATGCATCAGTTACATCTACTGAATTAACACCTACACATAATGCAGTAGCAACATCAGTTGTTTCTCCATTACTCCATAAATAGGTAAATACTGGATTTCCTCCCGCCATGGTCACGGTAGCTCCTCCATCACAAATACCAAAACAAGAAACTTGATTGTCTATAGATGCAGTTGCTGTTCCTCCGCCTAAGTCACTGATCGTTGCAGCTACAATTTCTGTGCAACTATTTGCGTCAGTAACAATTACTGTATAAGTACCTGCTGGTAAAGTTCCAACAGCTGCTGTAGTAGAAGTTCCTGCATCATCCCATAAGTAAGTATAACCTGGTGTTCCTCCTCCTGCTATCACGGAAACATCTCCATTCGATGCTCCACATGTTGCATCATTTGATGCAGGAGTTAATGTTATTGCTATCGGTTCGTCAATTACTTCCAATCCAGTTGCAATACAACCTTGTGCATCTGTGACTATCACGCCCACTGTTCCTGAACACAAGGTACTAGCTGTTGCAGCTGTTGTTCCCAATCCACCAGCAGCATCCCATTGATAGGTAAGAACTCCTGTTCCTCCCGCACCAACTGCGGTTGCATTACCATCACAAACTCCATTACATGATGCATCATTACCTGTTACAGTCACTGTTAATAAAGCAGGCTCTGTTACTGCGTAGCTATCAGTTGCTGTGCATCCTTCTGCATCTGTCACAGTTATATTGTAAGTTCCGGCACAAAGTCCAGTTGCTGTCGCATTGGTTCCTGCTCCACCATCCCATGCATAAGTATAAGGAGCTGTTCCTCCTGCGGTAGCTGATGATGTTGTTCCATCACATACGGCATTGCAAGAAGTATTGGTCCCTGATGCAATTACGGTTAGAGCCGTTGGCTCTGCAACTGTTGCATCTGCTGTTGCCACACATCCATTAGCATCTGTTACAGTTACTGTGTAAGTTCCGGCACAAACGGAACCTAATTGATCTTGACCTGCTCCCAAAACACTCCATGAATAGGTATAAGGTGCCGTTCCCCCTGCTGCTGCTGATGTAACATCACCGTCGCATACACCATTGCATGATGCATCCAACGAAGACGCCGTGACTATGAGTTGAGAAGGAGATGAAATCGTTTCTGAAGAAGAAGCATTACATCCATTGGCATCAGTGGCTATTATGGTATAGGTACCTGGACAAACATTGGTCTGATTCTGAGTTCCAGAAGATGGACCTCCATCCCATACATAAGTATAAGGTGCTGTTCCTCCGACTGCAATATCTCCAGTTAAAACTCCATCACAAACACCAAAACAAGCAGAATTAATAGAAGAGGAACTCATTATCACTTGCGATGGCACGTCAACTATTGCAGTTGCTGTTGCAGTACATCCGTTTCCATCAGTCATTGTAACGGTATATGTTCCAGCTCCAACATCATGTGATCCAGCTCCAGAGCCAACACCGTTATCCCATAAGTATGAAGATCCAGAAGATCCAGAAGACGCTATAACGCTTCCTAAATCCCCAAAACATAATGCATCAGAAGCTGTTGCTATTACAGATGGAGATGGGTTAATCGTTATTGGCAAGGTAATATCACTTTCACAACCATTAACATTTACACTGTAAATAACATTGTAGGTTCCTGCGCTAGTCCATGATATATTTGAAGGGTTTTCATCACTTGCTGTAGCTGAAGTTGCACCTGGAAAAGTCCAACTATATGTTCCACTGGCTCCATAGCCAGGCTGATTATTGAAATTTAAATCGTTAGTTGCTACACAAAAATCGCCGGCAACAGTAAAGTTCGCAGCTGGAAGGGGCTCAACTGTAACAGTAGCTATCGCAGAAGCGTCTGGACATCCAACAGTACTTCCAGTAACAGTATAATTTGTTGTAGTTATAGGAGAAGCAACTACTGAAGCTCCAGTAGTAGGATTGAGCCCAGTAGTGGGAGTCCATGAATAGGTAGATGCTCCAGAAGCAGTCAAATTTAAACTTTCACCTTCACAAATTACACCACTATTTACAGAAACGGTGGGTGCAGGATCTACCTGAACTGTAATAGTTGCTGTACCAATACATCCATTTCCATCATCAACCGTTACTGTGTAGGTTGTTGTAGATGATGGAGTAGCAACGGGAGTAGCAGACGTACCTGAGCTAAGACCTGTTGAAGGAGACCAAGAATAAGTACCTCCTCCTGTTGCAGTTAAGTTAGCACTTCCGCCATCGCAAATAACAACTGTTTGACCCGTACCTGGACCAATAGTTCCTGACAAAACACTAGTACCAGTAATAGTTGGAGCAGCCCCTGCTAAAACTGTTACGATAACCTCATCCGTACTCGTATTACCTCCGCACAAAGGGTTTCCTATATTTGAAGTAACTGCATAAGTTGTTGTAGATGAAGGCGAAACATTTATTGATGATGTAGTTGCTCCACCCGGAGACCAAGTATATGTTCCATCACCTCCAGTAGCTGTAAGTGTGGTACTCCCTCCGGGACAAATAGAAACGTCTGGACCGGCATTAGCTCCTATAAGCACTCCATTATTAGTAACAATTTGGTAGTCACAAATATCTCCTGCCCAACCATCAATTATCAGGTAATAGGTATTTCCAGGTGTTAAACCAGTTGCATTAAAAGGCGTGGTTCCTGGCGCCATAGGACTGACGCAACCATAATTTGTTACAGTCCCTGAACAACCTCCGTCAAAAATCATCATCTGCACCCCGTCATTAAAGCTACAATTAGAAACATCCACATCAAACGATACAGTTGAAGCATCTGCAACAAATGACAAGTAAGAACTATTTTCGATAGACCCACAGAAAGCCGAATTTATTGAAGTTGAGTAAGATGCTGTGTAAGCACCACTTGTATTACCACAGTAACTTGTTAAATCACAAATTGGAACAGCATTAGCGCACAAATCGCCAGCAGGGGCATTACTACCACATCCAGGAGCGGGAACCTCTTCGCTAATAGTCAAATCAAATGGGGTACAATCAGGCGAAGGAAATGTTGAAACAACAATGTAATACGTTTGACCTCCTGTCAAACTAAGGTTTTGAATGTTTGGGTTTCCGCCTGACTGCGAATCAGAACCAATACAATTGGTGCCGCCTGAATCGGGACAACCATCTAACACAAATATCCCTGTCCAAGTTGTAGTTCCATTTGTCACAAATTCAAATGGCCCCGTCGCAGAGGGGGTAAATGACAGAACATAATCTTCACCATTCATATATGAACTTCCACAAGCACTAGATGAACTGTAACAATCTCCAGCTCCGCAAGTAGTTAGTCCAGTGACCTGATAAGGCATTGTATTTACGACAAGTGCATTTGCACAATTTCCTCCAACTATACCATCTCCACAGCCACCGCCGCCTCCACCGGAGATATAGGTGATAGAAGTTGAAGTACAAGTAGTTGCAGTTCCACATGAACCGCAATCTGTATTCCAATGGATATAATAAGTTCCGTTAGAATTAGCTGTCCATGTAAGTGGTACCGAACCCCAATCAACGACAGGTCCAGTTGGAGACCCAGAAGTAACAGTAGCGCAACCTAAAGCAGAATTATCCACCTGATAAGTGGTTCCATTAACAACATTAGAAATTGTGCAATACTCAGTTTGATACTGACATCCGCTAATTGTAGTTGAACCTGATGTTGGTGCGGCAGCACTCCCGTATGAGGAGGCATTGATACATTGCGCCAATACATCAGTGTGCCAAAATGAAATGAAAAACAATATTGAAAGGAAAAAAACTCTTTTAAATAGTATCATATTAATCTGATTATGCTTTTTGCTTATTTGATTACAATTTTATATTTACCCGGGTTGGCATCGATATGAGTCTTTTTCTCTTTAGGCATTTGATCATATTCTGATTTGGAAATTTCATGACGAGTATCAATGTTTGTTTCAGAAATATTTACATTTTCATTTAAAGCATAAACAGATTTCCATGCAACAAAATCTCCTCCAGCTCTCGTAGTGATAAATTTCAAATCATCTGGGGTAACATAACCCTTTGCTATTGCAACAGTGTAAAATCCGCTAGAACCATCTGATGTTGCGCAAGATTTAATTTTCGCTCCAAAATTAGTCATAACGTATTTATCAAATTGCTGCGCTTGATCTCTCGATTCTAATCTTTGATTATTGAAAGAGTAGATAACAGAAATATCTTCGAAAGTAGATTTTTGTGACTGACGATTTTGACTCATTCTGGCTTCTACCGATTTGGGAATAATTTTCGATTGAGAATAATTTGTATTTGTTAACCCTAACAAAATCATTACAATTGACATTTTTTTTAACATAATAAAAACTTCTAATTATCGCTTAATCTATTGATTAATTCCTTTAAGCAAATTGACAATCTATAAATATAAAAATATAACGTATAAAAACTAGATGGTTGCCTCAATAAATTAAACCGTTTTAATTTTTAAATTCAAATCTACTAAACCATCTAAACTATTAAATGTTTAAAACTACACCTCATTATAATTGACCGCTATTTCAAATCAATAACTTTGTTGTAATTTTCACCGTCTTGATTGACAATATTGTGTTTTAAACAATTATTGTAATACACATATCAAAGCAATTTACTTTCTTTGTGTAATGTCAAAAAAAACAGATAATCAGAGTTTCAATATTCCAATTATTACAACCCTATTAGATCTTGAAACAAAACTTCACCGCTACCCAGCAGAGAATACTTTTATTCTGGCTGACGAAAACACTGTAGCTCTGCTGCCAGATTTAATTAAGACTATATCAAAACTTCAAAATGCTTCCATAATTGAAATACCCAGTGGAGAGGCAAATAAGACCATCGAGACTTGCTTAAACATTTGGCAAAAATTAAGCAAAGACCAAGTAAATAAAAAAGCCATTATAATTAATTTAGGAGGAGGTGTTATTACTGACCTCGGAGGATTTGTGGCCTCTACATATAAAAGAGGGATTGACTTTTTAAACATCCCAACAACATTACTTGCAATGACGGATGCTGCAATTGGAGGAAAGACAGGAGTAGATTTAGATAATTTCAAGAATCAAGTTGGAATGATTAGCTCTCCAATTGGAATTTACTATGACACGAATTTTCTTTCGACACTGCCGAAAAACGAGTTAATTTCTGGTTTTGCAGAAGTCTTAAAACATGGACTAGTAAAAAGTAAATCTTATTGGGAAAAATGCACTAGTATTGGTTTTGATGATCTGAATTGGGAGGAGGTAATTTTAGGCTCTGTAGAAATCAAATGCGCCGTTGTTAAAAGAGATCCATTAGAGAAAGGAGAAAGACGACTCCTCAATTTTGGACACACCATTGGACATGCAATTGAAACCTTTATGATGAATCAATCAACTCCTATAATGCATGGAGAAGCGGTTGCAATTGGCATTATTTGTGAAAGTTATATTAGCTCAAAAATGGCTAAATTATCAAATGTGGAATTAGAAGAAATTACAATTATTATCTCAAAACTGTTTCCAAAAATAGAATTGAAAAAATCTACTTTTTCCAACTTGATAGAATTGATGAAAAACGACAAGAAAAACATTTCAAATGAAATAAATTTTTCACTGCTGGACAGTATCGGAAACGGTATTTATAATCAAAATTGTTCTGAAGAAATGATTATGGAATCTTTATCTTATTATACCGAAAGCTAATCTGTGAAAATTTCAAAACCATACAGCAATAAAATAACAGGTAACATACAACTCGTCTCTTCGAAAAGTGAAAGTAATCGTGCCTTAATAATTCAAGCACTTTGCGAAGAAACAATTACAATTAATAATCTTTCAACTTCTGATGATACCAAAACGCTAAAATCATTACTAGATAGCTACAAAAATAATAATGTACTAGACGCGCATCATGCAGGTACTACATATAGGTTTCTGGTTGCTTTTTTAAGTTGTCAAATTGGTGAATGGATCTTGACAGGATCAGAAAGAATGAAAGAAAGGCCCATTAAAATATTGGTTGAAACCCTCAGAAGAAATGGAGCAAATATAAATTACCTAGAAAAAGATGGTTATCCTCCTCTGCTTATAAAAGGAACCAGTCTTAACCTATCAAAAATACAAATTGATGGAAGCATAAGTAGCCAGTATATTTCAGCTCTCTTACTTTTAGGACCTTCAATGGGAAAAACTACTAAAATCTCCTTTATAAACAGGATTATATCCAAGCCCTATATAAACATGACGCTTGCGATAATGGAATATTTTGGAGCAAAAACAACGTGGAAAAACGGTTCTATCCTTATTGAAAAAACACCGTATAAAACAAATAACTTAAGCATTGAGTCAGATTGGAGCGCAGCATCATATTGGTATCAAATAGTTGCCTTAAACAAAGATTCATCCATAGAACTTGAAGGGCTTAAAGAGCAAAGTTTTCAGGGAGATTCAGAGATCGCGAATATCTTTAGACAGCTTGCTGTAGAAACAACATACAAAGATAATTCCATTAGCATTTCAAATAATAACTCTGCTACTTTAAAAAAAATCAAATTAAACCTCAACAACACTCCTGATTTGGCGCAAACAATTATTTGTACTTGCGCAGGACTTGGAATAGAAGCGACAATATCAGGCCTGGAAACTCTAGTAATTAAAGAAACGAACCGACTAGAAGCACTGAAGAATGAATTGCAAAAATTCAATATTGATTTAGAAATAATCGAAAACCACACACTTTACTTAAGAGGTGGGCAAACAATTATAAACCCTACCTCAGATATTGAGACGTACAATGACCACAGAATGGCAATGGCTTTCGCTCCTCTTTCTCTGGCAGCAGGTTCTTTTTGTATAAACAATCCTGAAGTCGTGTCTAAATCCTATCCAAATTACTGGAAAGATTTAGAGAGTGCTGGATTCAAAATTCAACACTAGTTTTTCACCAAAACTTTAGAACCAATAAACTTTCCAGAATTTAAAACTGAAACGATATAATGTCCATCTGACAAACCAGAAATATCTAGGAAAATTTGAGCTGCTACAGAAGATTCGTTTATCCACAACTTACCATTCATATCGAAAATACGGATTGTATATTCTCCCGTATCATAACAAGACAAGTCAACGTTAACAATCTCTTGAACAGGATTTGGATATACATTAAAAACTTCCTTCACAACCAGATCTTCAAGCCCTACATATCCATTTTCCCAGCCAAATGCGTACTCTCCAGCCAAAAGATTATTAATGTCCACATATGCATTAGCGTTAACTGCAGAACCCAAGGTATTTACCGAGTAATCAGAAACAACCTCCCAATCGTCAGAAGCATTTTCTCGATAAAAAACTCTTAAACTATCTTCCGTAAATCCAACCTCTGCTACTAAACTATTATCTAAGTTTCCGGAACTCCCAGTCGTACCGTTTAGAAATATTCTTCCCGAAGCTTCGTGACCACTATTTGTCAATCCCGCTACTCTCCAGTACCTTTCTTGGGAAAGAGAATATCTGTAACTTTTCAAATTGTCCTTAAAAGGGTCCGGTGACACCCAATGGTGCTCCAACCTTAAAAAAGCTGAGTCCGAAACGGCTGTTGTTGTTACCTTGAACATAGGATAAGATTTATCCTTGATACCATTGGTAGTAATTACGATATTCTCACCTGTAACTGCTTGACTGATTTTATCTGATCCATTTAAGTAAGAAAGCACCGGAGAAAAAGGAACTATAAATTGGAAGTTGCCCGACTGACCACTCATTATAAATGAAGCGGTATACTCCTGCCAATCATCATCCATAAATGTAATCTCTAGCGGAACATTTGTATAAAAATTAGGAGCAGCCTTCAATTTTTGTTTAACAAACACATCGACTGTATAGCTTCCTCCCGAACCGGAAATCAATGTCGAATCAATACTAAAATGTGGAAAACCTGGATTAAAAATCCAATCGTTAAAAAAGTCAGTTACATCTATTCCGGCTATTGTGTTTAGATGATTCATAAAATCAGCAGCATCAACATCCTGATATAAGTTAGCCGCCAAAAATGATTTTAACCCTGCGAAGAATAATGAATCTCCTAGATATCCCCGCAATGCATGCGCCACATCTGCACCCTTGTTGTAGGAATGATCACCGTAGGTAATTTGATGCGGGACTCCGCTCAAAGCAAAATACCCTCCATCACTTATATGCGCATGATGCAACACATCCTTGTGATTCAATTTAATATCATTGATATACGCATCGTAACCATACAAATACTCTAAAAACAATCTTTCTGAGTAAGACGCCATACCTTCATTAATCCACATATCTTCTGCAGTCCGACAAGTCACTAAATTACCCCACCAATGATGCGCTAACTCGTGAGCCATTAATGTTTCGTATGTTAACGCTCCATTTGCAGTGGACCGAGGGTACGCTATTGAAGTAGCATGTTCCATCGCACCAGAATTAAATGGAACCAAATGAAAACCGACCTTATCCCAAAGGTAAGGACCATAACCCACTTCAAACGCTTCGATTGCACTATGAAGATTCATAAATGATGCTTTAAAATTATTCGTATCCGCCGGTTCTGAAATTAAAAACACAGGGGTAGTATTCGTAGTAACGCTGCTAAAGTAATCTTGATAAACATGTGTATAATTACCCACAGCCACACATGCCAAATAGGTAGGGATTGGAGAATCCATTCGCCAAGTTCTAACCAATGAATCCATTCCAACAACATGATCATTTACAATATATCCGTTTGCATAAGATGTTTTACCAGCATTAGTCAAAATGGAAAAATCATACGTTGCTCTTTCAACAAAATTATCAAAACAAGGGTGCCATACTCTACCATAATTATGGGGATTAGCTTCAAACCCAACACCTAAATTATAAGCATAACTACCTTGAAAATACCATCCACCCCATCCAGACGGATCTCCTTGAGGAGAGCCATTATAATAAACTACCACACTGCTTGTATCCTCCATATTTAGTGCCAATGGTAAAGTGATAGATAGCAATGTGTCATTATAAGTGGAAGCTAGCAACTGCCCTTGTGATGTAATTGAATCGACCGTCATTTCCAATAAATCTAAATCTAAAACGGTTACATTATTTTTTAAAGACACAAATTGCACCTCACATGATCCATTGATTTTTTGATTACCGTAATCTGTAATATCTAAATAAACATTATAATTAAGCACATCTATAGTATCACTGCGGGTATTAGAAGCTTTTTGGTTGAATTGCGCACTATTATGTTTGTGACTACAGTTATATTGAGACTTCATAGAAAATACAATCCCGACAAAAACAATGCTCAATAAAATTTTAATCATAATTACTAGGGTTTTAGTTGTAACAAAGGTATTAAAATTCAGAAAACGCTATTTTTAAAAAAACTTCAACCTACTTTACCGCTGAAAATAGATTCAGTTCAATTCTTTTTGTATTTTTAGAGTCTGCACCTTACAAAAAAAATGCAATGAAGCCATCAGCGGAGTTATTTGACCTTGTTAAATCATTAAGTAAATCAGAGAAGAGGTTTTTTAAACTATCTTCTTCTTTACAAACAGGTAAAAAAAACTATCTGCAAATTTTTGACGCCATCGAAAAGCAGTCTAGCTATGATGAATTAGCGCTGAAAAAGCAATTTAAAAAAGAGACTTTCGTTAAACATTTTCCTTCTGAAAAAAACCATTTATACAAGACCATTCTTAAAAGTTTGAGAGGGTATCATGCTGACAATTCTATAAACTCCGTTTTAAAACAAGAAATAAAAAACGTCGAAATACTTTACCACAAAGCACTTTATAAAGAATGTAAGAAATTCTTGACAAGAGCTAAAAAAGTGGCTAAAGATTATGAAAAATTCTATTATTGGTTTGAACTTATTAATTGGGAAAAACAACTAATCGAAGAGGAGTATGAAAGAGGGATTTTCACATACGACCTTAACAAGTTGATTACTGAAGAATTATTGGTAATTGAAAAACTGAGAAACCTTGCAGAATACCAAATGATCTATTC
>JAQWQH010000178.1 GCA_029244805.1 Flavobacteriales bacterium | reverse complement strand
GAACAGCTTCTGGCGTGAGAGGAATAACGCTTTCTAGTGATTCTGATGAAGTTGTAGGAATGGTTACTGTAGAAGATTTTACAAAAACAATTTTAGTTGTTTCTGAAAAAGGATACGGTAAACGTACTTTATTAAATGATCCGGAAACAGGCGAGGCTATTTATAGAGTAACGAACCGTGGTGGTAAAGGTGTTAAAACATTAAACGTTACCGATAAAACAGGTAATCTTGTTGCGATTAAAGTTGTAACAGACGAAGATGATTTAATGATTATTAATAAATCTGGTGTTATGATTCGTATGCATGTTGATTCTTTGCGTACAATGGGTAGAGCAACTCAAGGAGTTAAGTTAATTGACCTTAGAGGGAAAGACACGATAGCCGCTGTAGCTAAAGTTGAAAAAGATGATAGCGAAGATGAAATAGAAGATGTAGAAAACCTGAACGAGTCTCAAGAGGGAGAAAATCCTTCAACTGATGAGAATAGTTCAAGTGAAGATTCTTCTACTGAGGAAAGCTCAGAAGAATAAAATATTTAAATCTTTAAATATTAATCCCTCATTCTTTAATCGGTTTGAGGGATTTTTTTTGAATATTATAACAATGGCAAAGATTTTGGTAAACGCATTATGAAATTATTAGTAATATTGCATCATTGAAAAAATAAACAAAAATGAAAAAATCAGTAATTATATTATCCATGTTGTTGATTGCAATGACGGGAAGTGCTCAGAAAAATGAATTAATCAACGCTGCTATCGAAATGAAAGGGATAGACCCGTTGCGATTGGCTATGTCTATTGCTCAGAAAGCAGATGGCGTGGATGATATGAAGAAGAAAGTTATTAAAGCAAAAGAGCAAATAGATCTTTGTCAGTCAAAACAAAAGGAATCTGGATCATTAACAAAAGCAAAAGATCTTGGCAAGATGCACTATTACGCAGGTCTTGTGTATATGTCTTACCCAATGTTTGCTGAAGGAGATGAAGCTATTAAAAAAGATGTTGAAGCAAATGAAGAGGTATATGCTAAATTAGGACCGGAATCATTTAAAGCGAGTTTAGCTGCGAGTAATTACTATGAAGAAGAAATTACGGGAATGATGGGGCAAATGAGAGCCATGGCGATTAACGGCGGAGTGCAATTATTTCAAAATAAGGATTTCGAAAATGCATATTTAGCATTTACATCCGCTGTGGAAGCTTATGATGTTTTAGGCAAAAAAGATACCGTTGCAATGTATTACGCTGGTTTATCGGCGGATAATTTAGATCAATACGACAATGCATTAGAATATTATGGAATGGCGGCAGCATTGAAATATGGAGGTGACTCTAGGACACACCAATTAATGGTGAAAGTTGCTACTCGAAAAAATGGAGATACTCCAAGTGAAGAGTCATTTAAAATTATTCAACAAGGAAGAGCATTGTATCCTGGTGACTTAAATCTTATTTTAGAAGAGTTCAACTATTACTACAAAACGGGCGATGCAGTGAAAGCACAAAACAGCTTGCAAGAAGCTGTAAAAGCTGACCCTGAAAATCCAGTTTTACACTTTAATATCGGTGCTACATTTGATGAAATGTCAACAGCAGCTCACAAAGAAGGGAACCATGAAGATGCAGCACAATTCGTATCAAAATCTGCCGATGCTTATAAAAAAGCAATAGAGTTAGACGCTAGTTATATGGATGCTTATTTTAACTTAGGAGCATTGTATTATAATGAAGCTGCGGAATTAAATAATATTGCAAACAAGATTGAAGACGCTGCATTATACGAAGCGGAAAAAGCCAAAGCAGATGAAATGTTCAAAGCTGCTGTTCCGCAACTAGAAAAAGCACATAATTTAGCTCCTGAAGATGTTACCACTCTGAAAATTTTAAAAAACATCTATATTCAAATAGACGATACAGCAAAGTTTAAAGAAGCAAACGATAAGTTAAAAGCTTTAGGGCAATAATAACTTACTAACAGTGCATAAAAAAGGTTGTTATCCATGATAACAACCTTTTTTATGTTTGTATTTTTAGTTAGTAATTAATAAAACAAATCCATAGACTATGATTTACACAGGTAATATTCGCAAAATGCGCTCTAAATTAGAAGAGCAAGTTCAATACGAATTACCTTTGTATAACGTTCTTGAGCAAGGAGAACTTGTTCCAATGAACCAACTTATCGGGCAAGATATTTCTATTCGTTTTGAGCATGTAATTAATTGTGTAGTTACGGGTAAAAAGATTAGAAAACCCTATGGGGAAGGAATGAGCTATGATGCTTTTATGTCCTCTCCAATGGCAACTCCAAGTATCATTCGTCCCGAGTTAAGTAGAATACACGAGGGGATTGCTTTAAGAGATGAAGAGTGGGAGCGAAAGCATCATCTGACACCACATTTTGTTTATTTATCCAAAACATCAGGATTAAAAGTGGGCGTTACCAGAGCAACACAAATACCTACACGTTGGATTGACCAGGGTGCTAAAGAAGCGGTAATTCTGGCAAAGACTCCATACAGAGGTGCAGCAGGAATGATAGAAGTTGCTTTAAAGGATTACATAGCTGATAAAACCAATTGGCGTAAAATGTTAACGAATGATATTAGTTCAGCTTCTTTGTTGAATAAAAAAGAAGAGTTGATTGAGGTAATACCAGAGGAGTATGAGGATTTCATAGAATATGACGGTGATATTACACATATTAATTTTCCAGTTCTTGAATATCCAACTAAGGTTAAAAGTATAAAATTGGACAAGCTCCCTATAATTGAGAAAAAATTGGTTGGAATTAAAGGTCAGTATCTTATTTTTTATGATGGGTCAGTTATTAACTTGAGATCTCATTCAGGATATCAAATAACATTAGAATTTTAATTATACAGTGGTCTTTCTATTGTGGATGTTTATCATTGAATAGGTGGTTTTTATCATTGAGATGTCTGTTTCTTATTCGCTCAATTCAATCAAAATTTCGATATATTTAGTTATTTGTACGATTGATTGTTAATATCATTTATTTGCTAAAATTTGTTAAAACAAAAAATTAGTATAATATTGGACTTACAAAAATGTAAAACTAACTATTTAAAAACTAAAGTTATGAGTGAAGAAGTAAATGCAGGTTCTGGAGAAAATCCAGGAAAAATGAAAGGAATAATGGGATTTGTAATCTCATTAGTTGCGATTTTATTAGGGGGATCTATCATGGGCTGGCTATTTGTGGCTGCTGGTTTTAGTA
>JAQWQH010000177.1 GCA_029244805.1 Flavobacteriales bacterium | reverse complement strand
AGTATCATTATTCCAAACATAAGAGGCATGCTAAAAATACTTAACATTTGCTGCCAACTAAAAAAGGCCGTAATAACTGTAATTATGAGCAGTAGTATTGTTTTGTTTACGGTTCCGTTAACGGTCATTTTTTCTTCTTTTGCGAAGTCTAAATTGTCTAAGATTTTTTCATTAAACATCGGATTGGAACTTTTGTTATTTAGTAAATTCATAAATATTTTTTAAAATAGTCTTAAAATTATTTTCAATCTCATTGTAATTAAATCGCTTAAAAGGTTTTTCAAAGTTAGAGATACTTTTCTTAATTACGCCTTAATGTTTGAACATAGCCACAGCCTATATCTGTTTGGCACAAGTTAGTTTTCTATTAACAAAAATACGGCTTCTTATAAGTCTTCTTTGATCTCGATTAAAAAAGATTTTATTTTTTGTAATCTTTTAATAATCTCATGCTGGGATGCAGCTTCATCAATATTACCTTTTAAATGGTCTTTCGCTCCTTGGAGTGTGTAACCACGTTCCTTTACCAAATGAAATATTAAATGGAAATTCTCAACATCTAGAGGTGTAAACATTCGATTTCCTTTTTTATTTTTTTTCGGTTTGATGATGTCAAACTCCTTTTCCCAAAAACGAATTAATGAATTGTTGACGCTAAACATTGCAGATACCTCTCCAATGGAGTAATATAATTTCGTTATTTCTTTTTCTTTATAGGGCACAAGGTATATTATGATTGGTGAAAGTACAAAATAAGAAATCAAAGATTTCCTTTGACTAAAATTGTAAGTAACAGCTACTTGTTAATAGCAGTCATTAAGATGTCTCCAAATTAAATCGCTTTCATAACCTTTGTTGTATATGTAAACAGCGGTTTTCTTTTTCTTTGCAAATGGATTTTTATCTTTTAATGAAATGTATTTTTTTTCAATAAGATTGTGCATGTTTGAAATGTACTCTTCCTCTATTATTTCTTCTAGACCTTTTTTAATACAATAATCCGAAACACCCTTTTCTTTTAATTTTTGGATTATTTTTTTTCTACCCCATTTTTTAATTCTAAATTTCCCTCCAACAAAAGCAATTGCGAATCGCTCTTCGTTTAAATAATTTTGTTGGAGCAAGTGATCAATTATATAATTGATTTCGTCTATGTTCAGTTTCCAAGAGTATAATTTATCCGAAACTTCTTTATGGCTTCTTTCCTGATAAGCGCAATAAGATTTAGCTTTTTCCAGAGCTTCAATATGCGTTATTATTTTGTCTGCCATTTCTTTGGTAAAGATATTAAAATGCCGAATTAAATATTTCGTTCTACAAAAGAGGTGATTACAATATCCGGTTTAATGGAGTCAACTATTTGATTTTGATAGTCGAACCACACAAAATGGGTTTCGTAAAAATGGTTTTTGAAAAATGGAATTAATGCATCGGTAAATGAATCTCGGAATATCAATACCTTGAATCTGTTATCGCATTTTTCATTCTTAAAGATTAATGAGTTCTTATACTTTCCTTCCGATTTGGTAATTGTAAGGTTATTATCAGTTAGTTGTAATGATGGATTCGTTTCACTAAACGAAAGGGTTTCACATATCCCCAGCATGCTTAACAAGTCTCCTTTTGATTCGTCATGGTATGTAACGGTAAAATCATCCAAATTATAAGGCACAACGCCTAAAATGTCAATGGTTTCTTTCATAAAGTAGTGGTATGCATAAAAAGCACCTATTTGATTCCAATGCGTATCAAGTTTTCGGTAGAGTTTATTTTTCTTTTTTTCTTCCATCAGCTTATTTTTAACGGCAATAAACGCAAGGCTAGATTTTGATGAATGGAGAAAGTTTAGAACCTGATCTGTTTTGCTGATAGTATCTATTATCTGCGCTCTCATTGTCAATGGGACATACTCAGGGTAAATGGTACTTTTATTAGGCCAGACAGCCATTATGTATTTTATACCTTTACTTTCTAGATTTATTTTACGGTTTTCCCATACCTCAGCCAATGAGTCTAATTCCTCATGTGAAAATAAATTTCGATGTGTGTAACTGCTAAATATTCCTCCATCTATTTTATTGTAAAATAGCCAGCCAGACTTTCCGAACTTAACATTTTGGGGATGAACGGATGACTTGAATAGGTTTACTTTGATCGAACTTCCCCAACTGATTAAAGAATTTCTCAACCCAAAATTGTCGTCAAAGTAGCTCTCGAAATCATCGATAAATTCCTCAGGAACTGAAAAAGTAGGAAAGGTATTTAATTCCCGCTTTTCACAATTCTCAACTAATTTTACATCGAAAAGAGTCAATAGTGAGGGCGTCGTTAAGGTTATTAAGGTAAGCCCAATAAAAATATTTTGTATTGTTCCTTTCATCTCTTAAATTTGTAATAAATAAAAGGGTTGTAACTGGATTGCGCCAGCTCCATAATAGAAAAAAGCAATAACACAAAGTGAAAACCGTAGGTTGATATTAGCTGAAGAGCTTCAAACTTTTCGAAATTAAATTTTTGTGCAACTACTTTTCGAACGGGTGCCGCGAAAATTATTGCCAGGCATAAAACAAATACAAAATAATTATTTATATAAATAAATGGTATATAGCTTCCATCCGATGTTGGGTTAAATAAATGTTGCACATACACAATTGCATCTGTGAATGTTTCTGCCCTAAAAAACACCCAACCAACAATTACCACTAGCAGCACATAAATGTGTTTTATACTATTCGGAAGCTTTTCAATTAATGAGCCTTTCGTTTTTTCAAGTATTAAAAAGGCACCATGAAATAGGCCCCAAAAAATGAAATTATAACTAGCTCCATGCCAAAAACCTGTTATAAAAAACACAATAAGGAGATTACGATATGTTAAAAGAGCTCCTTTCCTGCTTCCTCCTAGAGGAATGTATAAATAATCTTTAAACCACGTTGATAAAGAAATGTGCCATCTTTTCCAAAATTCTTTGATAGACTTGGAGATGTAGGGATAATTAAAGTTCTCTTTAAAATTAAATCCGAGCATTTTTCCAAGACCAATTGCCATATCAGAATAACCTGAAAAATCGAAGTAAATTTGTAAGGTATAACAAATAATGCCAAGCCATGCTACCGCAGTTGGCAAGTTTGTAGGGGCTATGTCAAATGTTTGATCTGCAATTAATGCCAACGAATTTGCGACGATTACTTTTTTTGCTAGTCCTCGAATAAAACGCACTAATCCCTCTGCAAAAAGGTTTCTAGTAATAATTCGGTTTTTCAACTCAGAAGCAATATCGTGATACCGAATAATTGGACCTGCAATTAATTGCGGGAAAAATGAAATATATAATCCCAAATGAATGATGTTTTTTTGGCAAGTGACGTCTTTTCTATACAAGTCGATTAAATAAGAAATACCTTGAAAGGTGAAAAATGAAATACCGATTGGCAGAATAATTTCAGTATTTTCAAATGCTGACTTAAACCCAAAGTAGGTTATGTTGTCAAGAAAAAAATCCAAATATTTGTAGTATAGCAGAAAAGTTAGGTTTGCTATTATAGCTATTGTTAATAGTGGTTTTGCTGACTGTTTTTGTTTTTGCAAATAGGATATTCCAATACCGGAAAAGTAGTTGATCAATATTGAGCATAGCATGATAATGGTTAGCGATTTTTCTCCCCAGAAGTAGAAAAATAAACTTCCAATAAATAGAAATGTATTTCTATGTTTTTGATTCAATAGAAAGTTTCCCAAAATAATAATGGGAAGAAATAGAAATAAAAATATGGTCGAACTAAAAACCATGCTGGTCTGGCAATATGAAAATTATTCTATGGATTTTATTTATTCCAAAAGTACATTTATTTTTACGTAACAAATATGCTTCGTTATAACAATAAAAAGAGTCTTATTTAGTTTGTAACTTGCGCCATTGTGAAAAAGCTTTTTACTATATTATTTCTTTTAATAACCGTGCTTGTTCATGGTCAAGATTTTGGAGTTGGCACTTGGAGAGAACATTTACCTTATAATAATGTAGTCTCGATAGCCCAAGTAGGTTCTAAAACATATGCGGCAACAGAGTTTTCGTTGTACAGTATAGATGAAGATGAAAACATAGATCGACTAAATAAAATAAATTCGATTTCTGATTTGTCCATTAAAATAATTCAAGAAAACACGTCTCAAAATGCATTGGTTATTGGTTATGAATCTGGAAATATTGATATCCTAAAAAATGATAATGTAATTAACCTGTCTTCTATTCTTATCAGCAATATTGTTGGTGATAAAACGATATATGGAATGCATAATGATGGGCAATTTGCTTATTTAGCTTGCGGTTTCGGTATAGTGGTTTTGGATGTTAAAAAGGAAGAGATAAAAGACACTTATATAATTGGTGCAGGTGGTGCGCAATTGAAAATTAATGATATTGCTATAGATGACACGTACATATATGCTGCTACGGATAATGGTATATATACAGCGAGCAAAACAAGTGCGTTCTTATCAGATTTTACGGTTTGGTCAAAAGATATTACTATTCCGAATAGTGATGGGGAATTTTCAATAATCCATTTATTTAACAATAAGATTTATACAAATCTATCAGTAAACGGTAGTCAAAACGACACTATTTATTATTTTGATGGGTCTTGGAATCCGGTTGTTGAAACTTTTGGGCAAGATTGCTACTCGATTGAAGATAAAGGCATTGCTATTGTTACTGCGAATAGTGCAGGTTTAAATGTTATAAATTCGTCCAATCAAATAATAGAAACGTATTCGTATTACAAAAGCTCTGTTGCTATTCGTCCCAATCAAATAATTTGGGATGGTAATTATTTCTGGGTTGGTGATCGGGAAAGCGGAGCGATTAAAATGCTGAATGATTGGGTTGTAAATACCTATACCGTATCTGGACCATATAGTAACGATGTTTTTCAAATGTCCTTTTTGAATGATTTATTATGGGTTGCTACTGGCAGGGTAGATGGCACAAATTGGAATGCAAACTATAATAAACGTGGAATGTATGTTTATGACCAGTATGATTGGGATATGGTCAATGAGATAACTGAACCTGCTCTGCAAGTTCCAGATACGCTTTTCGATTTTGTGCAAGTCACAATAGATCCTAGGGATGAAAACCATGTATTTGCGAGTTCATTCCAAGGTGGTATTATTGAGATTCAAGATAAAACTGTTGTAAATCACTTTACATTTTATAATTCATCATTACAAACTTCCATGAGTCATCCGGCAGATGCGGTAAAAGTTGCTGGAAGTTCTTTTGATAAAGATGGAAATTTTTGGGTAGCAAATTCATTTGTTAATGAGCCCCTTTCTGTTTACACAGAGGACGGAAATTGGATGTCCTTTAGTTGTGGCTCAGCATCAAGTAACATGGTATGTACCGACCTAATGATTGACAAAAACTATAATTACATATGGATGGCGGTTAAGAATGTTGGTTTATTGGTTTATGATTTTAATGATACTCCTACTGACAATACAGATGATCAATATAAACTTATTGTAAGTGGAGAAGGTAATGGAGATCTGCCTTCTAAAGTAATTAACACGATTGTTGAAGATAAGGATGGTGAAATTTGGATTGGAACTGAAGCTGGTCCGGCAGTATTATATAATGCTTCAGCAATATTTGATGGAGGAGATTTTGATGTGCAGCAGGTTTTGATTGAGCAAGATGGTGTAATTCAATTACTGTTAGAGACGCAGAATGTTACTGAAATTGTTGTTGATGGCGGTGATAGAAAATGGTTTGGAACAGATGGTGGAGGTCTGTTTTTAATGTCTGCTGACGGAACTACTCTAATTCATGACTTTAATGAAGATAATAGTCCTTTGTTTTCGAACAATATTTTAGCATTAGCAATGAATGATAATACTGGAGAATTGTATATAGGTACGGATAAAGGTATTATGGGATATAAGGGACAAGCTACAGAGGGAGCGGATAACTTGGGTGATTTATATGCTTATCCAAATCCAGTTCGACCTGATTACACAGGTGTTATTGCGGTCAAGGGGTTTATGGATGAGTCAGATGTTAAGTTCACAGATGCATCTGGAAATCTGGTTTATTCAACAGTTTCGAAAGGAGGACAGGCTATTTGGAATGGAAATAACTTGCAAGGAGAAAGGGTGAAGTCAGGAGTTTACTATTGTTTTGCTGTTAGCAGAACGAACTCTCAAAGGGGTGTTGCAAAAGCAGCGACAAAAATTTTATTCATTAATTGATAAGTAGTCTGTTGCTTTTAATAGTTCTGGCATTACCTTGATATATGCACTTAAAGTAAACTAAATTATGAAAACTTTATTTACGCTCTTTTTTTTATCCATTTTTTCAATTGTATTTTCTCAGAAATTGGCTTCTTTCACCATTGCTGTGAAGGATTATAAAAATTTACCGTTAAAAGGGGAGCAGATATTAATGGTAGGTCAATCGTCTAAAAAGGTATTCAAAGGAGTAACTAACGCATCCGGCACTTTTGATATTGATATTCCTGGCGGAGATGTTTACGATATTAAAATTAAAAGTGTTGGAGATGCTAAGGAGTATAATACAATGGAAATTCCTGCAATTGGAGAAAATCAAAGTTATAATAAGGGAACCCTTACGATTATGATAGAGCAGTCCAAATCTTTCACATTAGATAATGTGCATTTTGATAGTGGAAAGTCAAGTATGAAAACATCATCTTATGATGAACTTAAGGAGTTGGTAGAGTTTTTGAAATTAAAACCAGAAATAAAAATTGAGATTGGCGGTCATACAGATAACATTGGTGAGGACCGAGCTAACCAAAATTTGTCGCAAGAGAGAGCGAATTCGGTCAAGAAATATCTTGTAGAGCAGGGAGTGGTATCAAGTAGATTAATTGCTAAAGGTTACGGAGAGTCAACCCCTATTGCCGATAATAATACAGAAAAGGGTAAGCGATTAAATCGTAGAACTGAAGTGAAGATATTGTAATAAAATTAATATTTCAAGTTCCTTTTTTAAGGAGGATGAATTAATTTCAACTAAAGAATGGAGATTTCTACACTTTATGATTGTTTTGGACATAACTGAATGTTTTTAAAGTTTTTCTGTTGATAGAAAAAAACCTTACCAGAAAACTTTTGTAGCAATAATCCTACTTTCGTTAGGTGAATTATTTGGATGTAGTATTTATAGTTCCATTAATTTGGGCAGGTTTTAGAGGTTTTA
>JAQWQH010000164.1 GCA_029244805.1 Flavobacteriales bacterium | reverse complement strand
TGTTGGAGCTTACGCAGGAAGTAAAGAAATAATGAGTCAAATATCTCCTGATGGACCGGTTTACCAAGCAGGAACTTTATCAGGAAACCCAGTTGCCATGATGGCAGGCTATGCTGCATTAAAAGAATTATTGAAGCCAGGATTTTTTGAAGGACAAAAAGCACGCACAGAATACTTTGTAAACGCTGTAGTGGATTATGCAAAATCAAAGGATTATGATTTTAGTATATATACGGTTGGATCAATTTTTTGGTTGGCATTTAGTGATAACATTCAGATTCGTAAAGCCTCTCAAATTGATTCGGATAGCATGGAATATTTCAAAAAACTCCATGCTGCTTTGCTAGAAAGGGGTGTTTATCTTGGTCCTTCTGGTTTTGAAGTAGGATTTATATCTGAAGCACACACCAGGGAGTATTTGGATATAGCTATTCAAGTTTTTAAAGAAAGTTTAGATATCGCATTCAATTAAACTAATTCAAATCAAAATTTGGTTTAGGCGCCGATTTTAATTTTTTCTTTTTGGGTTTAATTTTATCCGTAAACAGTATCGTAATCACTTCATTATCCAAAGTTGTGCGCTCTGTACTCATTCCATTGTTTATATTCCAAGCTAAATTTTCTTTAAACTCATATTCAACAGCTTCATAAGAATCATCATCAAAATACAATGCCGTACTGATTACAACACCTCCGTTTACAACGACTGATGCAGTATAGCAGTTCGTCGTCTTTTCTGTTCTGACAACTAATACTATTTTATCATGTTCACCATCATTAACGAAAAAAGCACCTCTGTTTTCAAATACTTTTTTCCATTCATCGTAACAAGTAAAAAGTTCTTGAGCACTGGAGGATGCGCTAATGAATAGTAAAGCAGCTAGAATGTATATTTTTTTCATGTTATTTCTTTAAGATTAATCAAATGTATATAAAATTTGAAACGACCTTTTACTTATATAATGCCATTGTTAAGTATATAATGTTGATAGCGGAGAAACAAGCTTGAAATGGCAGTGAACAACGTATGAAAATTACGTCCTAATGTTTCATTTTTGTCAGCAACCCCAAAATCAAATATATGTTAATCAAAACATTTGGCAGTGCCGTTTATGGTATAGAGGCCATTACAATTACAGTAGAGGTCAATATAGGAAATGGAATAAAGTTTTTTCTTGTAGGACTTCCGGATAACGCAGTAAAAGAAAGTCACCAGCGGATATCTGCAGCGTTAAAAAATAACGGATATAGAATTCCAGGAAAGGAAATAACCATAAATATGGCTCCGGCAGATATCAAAAAAGAGGGTTCTGCATATGATATTACGATTGCAATCGGTATTCTCGCTGCTTCAGCTCAAATTATAAACCCTACAGAAGTAAGCAAATATGTAATTATGGGAGAATTGGCGCTAGATGGAGGATTGCGGCCAATAAAAGGAGCTTTGCCAATTGCGGTAAAGGCGAAGAAAGAAGGATTTATTGGAATCATTCTTCCGCAGCAAAATGCCAGAGAAGCAGCTTTTGTAGATGGACTTTATGTTTACGGCGCCGAGAATATAAATCAGGTTATTACATTTTTCAATGGTAAAAATAATTTACAAAGGGTAAAAGTGGATACTAAAAAAGAGTTTTCAAAGCGGCCTATTACGGGAACTGTTGACTTTGTTGATGTGAAAGGGCAGGAGAACGTAAAGCGGGCATTAGAAATTGCAGCAGCAGGAGGACATAATGCAATCATGATAGGCCCTCCTGGCTCTGGGAAATCTATGCTGGCTAAAAGAATTTCTACCATTTTGCCACCGCTATCAATTGAGGAGGCTTTGGAAACTACCAAAATTCATTCGATTGCTGGAACTTTAAATTGCAGAGAAGGACTGCTAACGCATCGACCTTTTCGAAGTCCACATCATACCGTCTCTGATGCTGCTTTAGTTGGTGGGGGAACAAATCCTAAGCCCGGTGAAATTTCTTTGGCACATAATGGGATTTTATTTTTGGATGAATTACCTGAATTTAAACGATCTGCTTTGGAGGTTCTTCGTCAACCGCTAGAAGACAGGGAAGTAACTATCTCAAGGGCTAGGATGAGTGTGAATTATCCAGCAGGATTTATGTTGATTGCTGCTATGAATCCCTCTCCAAGTGGAGAGTTTTATGACCCCAAAGGAAACCAAGGTGATCCGGAACATATAGTTAAGCGTTACTTGGCAAAGATTTCGGGGCCTCTAATGGATAGAATAGATTTACATGTAGAAGTTCAGCCAGTACCTTACGAAAAATTATCTGAGAAAAGGGAAGGAGAAACGAGTAGGGTAATCAGAGAGAGAGTAACCAAAGCAAGAGCAATTCAAGAAAAAAGATTCGGAGAAGTAAATGGTATATACAGTAATGCCCAACTTACTCCTAAACTACAAAAAGAGCACTGTAAAATAGATGAACAAGGAGATCAGCTGATGAAAAACGCTATGGAAGTATTAGGGCTTTCCGCTCGTTCTTATGGAAGAATATTTAAGGTAGCCCGAACGATTGCAGATTTGGATAACTCCAAGAATATTGGGGTTAGCCATATTGCTGAAGCTATACAATACCGGACTCTAGATCGAGATGGCTGGTTGGGCTGAAGCGTTTATTCTCTATGAAAGTCCACTTCAAATTCAGATCGTCTGTTGGCTGCATGTTCTTTTTCGGTGCACAATTCTGGTTTATAACAGTTGTTTGCAAAGTTTGTAGCTCCCAATGATTTTGTAGTCACTCTCTTTTCTGCAATACCTTTCGACATAAGATATTGCTGAACGGCGCTAGATCTTTCCGCAGAAAGAGCCAGATTATAGCTGCTTCCTCCTCTACAATCTGCAAAAGATTTGATTAAAATTGTTGCTTTCGGATTGTTTTTTAAGGTGGTCAATACTTGCTCTAAATCTTGTTTTGAGTCATCTGTTATTTTAGATTTTGCATAATCGAAGTAAATAGGTTTTACAATGAAACCCGCATAATCCATTATTAGGTCTATTTTCAAGTCTAAGTTTGTAGTATTAGGAACTATTTTACCCGTTGGAATGTCAATTGATTTGGGAAAATAGTTGTCTTTTTCAAATTTTAAAGTGTAGTCCGAGTTTGGGCTTAAATTAAAATCAAACCTTCCATTTTTATCTGAGTATATTACAATTTTCTTTTCATTGCTTAAGTTGATCAAAGTTATTTTAACTTTCTCTAATGGTTTATTGCTCTCACTTTCCGTAACATAGGCATAATTCGCATTGCCCGTTGGTTTTAGTATGATATCTAAGCTATTCGAATTATCCCAATTGTCCCCGGTAAAAATATTTTCTAATCCGGAAAAACCTTCGGTTTCAGCTATTATTTGATAATTTGCATTTTTTTCTACCTCAAACTTATAGTTTCCATTTTCATCCGTGGTTGCCTCTGCAACCAAGTCTCCATTTTCATCAAATATTTTGACAATGACATCAGCAGCAGATGTCTTATCTTCGTGTCTAATAGTTCCTTTTACAAATGCTACAGGGGCTTTAAGTTTTATATTTGTAGAATCATTTGTATTGTAACTTTCATCTGTCTCAACTATTTCAAATCCTTTTTGCTCTCCATTAATACCAATGATTTTAAATTTCATATTAGTATCTAATACAAATTGGTAAAACCCAAATTGATCTGTTTTGGAGATAATAAGGGTACTGTCTTCCTCATTGATAAGCTCCATTCGGATGTTGGAAGCGACAGAGTCATTCGGCTTGGTAACTATTCCTTGAGCGGTGACCGCAGGTTTTAGTATAAGGTCAAATGCTTTTTTCCCATTCCAAGCTGAATCTGTTAAAATTGTTTCAACTACACCTAAGCCAATATCACTTGCAACAAGCGTATATGTTTCATCTGGCTTTAATAGATACTTGTAT
>JAQWQH010000160.1 GCA_029244805.1 Flavobacteriales bacterium | reverse complement strand
TTTTGGATTGTTTCGATGCCAGAACCCCCCAAAAATTCCAAAATAACTCCAATCTTCTTTGTGGTCTTTCGGAAGTGTTCTAATTACCACGAGTTTTTTTGCTCCCTTTTTTATTCCTCTTTTTACAGGGATAGCATCGCTCCATCCGCCGTCCATTAATTGGCGACCATTCACATTACAAACACCTCTAGAAAAAAAAGGCAATGTTGCGGAGGCGCGAAGATATAACAGCCACTTTTTCAATGTCGGTTTTAAATAAACCGGATTACCGTTTGCCATATCTGTGGCTACAATTTCAAAAGTTTTACCTTTTAAATTAATCATTGCAGCTTTAATATCTAATGGATATTTATCCTGAGTAAACTTCTCCAAATATTCTAAATTGACAAACCCCTCTTCAGAAAACACATTTTTGATATTTATAAATTGATCATCTTGCGAGAGCTCTTTTAAAATAGTTAATAGCTTACGATCTTGGCCGCTTAAAAAATAAGAAAGGCTCATAGCTCCTCCAGATACACCCGCATAATAGTCAAATGGATTGAACTGCAATATGTTAAAAGCATCTAGCACACCAGCAGAAAAAACTGAACGTAGCGATCCTCCCTGCACGATTAATCCAATGTTGTGTTCTTTTTTCATGAAATTTTAAATCCTTTATTGATAGTTAACTCAATTAAATACAAAATGTTTATATTTATTGACGAATTAAAACATTTTGACGATGACATTTTATCAGGAGCTGAAAGAATTTTTCAAAACCCATGACCCAGCAAGGCTTTATATGGCAAATAAAATTGCAAAAAAGTTTCGTTTAGGAACAGAGCAGAAAGTAGTTTTAAATAGATTGAAAGTAATTTATGAGAATGGAGGTCCTTCAGAAATTGTATTAGGCCCGCCAGCGCCAGTGTCGGCTGCACCTGCTATTGAATCTGAAGTTTCAGAGGTGGTGAGCGAAACGGCTGAAGAGGGAGCATCCGTAGATATTGATATAGAAATTGAAGGTGAATCTCCAGAAATTACCATTGAAACACCTGATGATGAAAAAGAATCTTAATTAGAAAATAATGTTTACAAGAGCCATTCGCTATTTCGCGAGTGGCTTTTTTTTTATTTAGCATGAAAAATATATTAGTTGGATTTATTGCATTGACGGTATTAAATGCCTGCAATTCGATAGACGAAAATCTTGATAAGGAGGGACAAGCCAAAGTCGAGGAAGCGAAAATTGAAATTGATAAGGAAGATACTTATCGAAAGTTTGTTCTCAAAAATAGGATAGAAACTATAAAGGCTTCGGCGTTTCAATATAAATTTGGAGAACCAGTAGAGCAAGGTATTCTGGTATATGAAACAAAATATGATTACAAAGGAAATATTTTGGATTCTATAGTTTATAGCTCAAATAATGTTTCTCTTCATGAAAAATATACATATAATGAGAAGAATGAGCTTATAATGCGTTTACTATTAGATAGTGCAGGAACAATAGTGCAGAAGTCGGAGAGGTTACTCAATGATAAAGGTTTAGAAAGTGGATTTGTTATGTATCATATGGATAGTATTTATTATCAGCAACAAAGAGAATACAATGAGAAAGAGGAATTAATAAGGTTAATAGAGTTTGATGCAAGCGCATTGAATGCTGGAGTTTCTAAATTAGTCTCTGAATATGCTTACAATGAAAAAGGGAAATTATTATCGCAAACAGAATTAAATCATGGTGGAGATATTTTATCAAAAATAAGTTATACCTATAATAACGATGGGGACAAGACGAGTATTTCTAACTACAATTCGCTTGGAGACCTTCAGGGTAAAACATTGTTGAAAGAGTATGAAAATGGAAATTGTAAATTGATTGAAAAATATGATGCTTTCGATAGTCTCTATGCCTTTTATAAATATGAATATAATTCAAAGGGTGAAGAGACGAAGAATGTTATCTTCAATGGCATAGGTCAGGTAATTAGACAGTCAAATACCACAATAGATAAGAATGGTAATAAAGTATTGTTTGAGATATATGAAGGTGAGGTTGGCTTTTTAGGGAAAGATGAAGTTAAATACAACGAAAATGGACAAGAAACCGAATTAACTGTTTTTGATAATAAGAATAAACAAGTGAAAATAAAAGTGACTGTGTATGGAGGGAAAGGCCTCATAACGAAAGAAGTGAATTACAATAAAATAGATGAACCAATTTATCAGTTTGTTTATGCCTATACTTATTTTAAATAAACAATTTTACCCGGACAGTCATGTCTATGGATGTAGATAGGAAAGAAGATGAAGTTACAGCAGAATTTTTTAGCCAAAACAACCAATACTCCCTTCAATGTTGATATAGATAGAGCAGAGGGTGTTTATTTGTATGATAAGAAAGGGGAAAAGTATTTCGATTTAATTTCGGGTATTGCTGTCAGTAATTTAGGTCATGGAAACAAAGCCATAAATGCCGCCATAAAACAGCAGGTTGATAAATATCTACATGTAATGGTTTTTGGAGAATACAGTCAAACTCCGCAAATCGAATTAGCCAATAAATTAAATGAGTTGTTGCCTGATAATCTAACTACTAGTTACTTTGTGAATTCGGGTACAGAAGCCAATGAGGCTGCACTTAAATTAGCAAAAAGATATACTGGAAGAACAGAGATTATAGCATTTTACAAGTCATATCACGGAAGTACACATGGATCGTTAAGTGTATCGGGTAATGAGATAAAAAAAAATGCATTCAGACCTTTATTACCGGATGTAAGGTTTATCCATTTTGATAACATATTGGACTTAAAAAATATTACAAATAAAACAGCTTGCGTAATTATTGAGCCTATTCAAGGAGATGCTGGAGTTCGTATACCGACAAAGGGATTTATGAATGCGTTGAGAAGCAAATGCGATGAAACAGGTACATTGTTAATTTTTGATGAAATTCAAACTGGATTTGGTAGAACAGGCAAGTTTTTTGCGTTTGAGCATTTTAATGTTCTTCCGGATATATTGACAATTGCAAAAGCAATGGGAGGAGGAATGCCAATTGGCGCTTTTGTCGCATCGAATGAGATAATGAATTCATTAACACATAATCCAGAATTAGGTCATATTACCACTTTCGGAGGTCATCCAGTAAATTGTGTCGCTGCTCTAACAAATATTAATGAGCTTTTAAAACACAATCTGATTGATGCCGTTGAAAAAAAGGGGAAGCTATTTGAGGAAATTATAATGCATCCTTCTATTATCCAGATTCGCCGTAAAGGATTGTTGTTTGCTATAGAATTGGACAGTCCAGAAACTGTTCAAAAGGTTGTTGAGGGTTGCAAAAGTAGGGGAGTGCTTAGCTTTTGGTTTTTATCTTGTCCAGAGAGTTTCAGAATTGCCCCACCTTTAACTATTTCAGAAAGTGAAATTAAGATATCTGCAAAAGTTATTTGGGAAGTGATAAATTCACTTGAGGGATAATTATTCTGAAATCACCTTTTTAACTCTTCCAACCTCTCCAGTTTCCAATTTTACTTTTATACCATGCGGATGATTTGGCGATTTAGTAAGGATTCGCTCTACATGCCCGTCTGTTAATTCACCACTTCGCTGGTGGTGTTTTTGAACGATTTCAACATAACATCCTATTTCTATGTTTTTTCGAATTGATCCGTCAGTATTATTCATCTTCTTTTTTTATTTCTTTTAGCAAATCTTTATTGTATTCCTTTTCTTGGTTCAGTTTAATTTTTACAGTTTTTTCTGATTTACCGATTTTTTGAATTTTGTGCAATTGAATTTTATACAAATTCTTTTCATAATGAATATCAGCTTTGAATCTTAGTTTTTCTTTACCAGTTTCAGCTGAGTACTCTTTGAGAGCAGCGTTTATAAGGGTCCTATATTCTTTAAACCATACAATGAATGAGTTATTTCGATCCTGGACACGTGCCATTATATCACCTAAATTTGAAAATCGGTTTAATGCGATTGAATTGACTTTATTTAATTCCGTAATATAAGTATCTATTGAACCGCTGCTATATACTGTTTTTAAAAGTGCGTAAGCTTCTTTTTTAATTTGATTGATGTTGTTCAATTCCTTTTTATAATTTGAGAGTGTCTGTTTTTGGAGCCAGATAAATTTTTTCATCAAAGAATCAGCCAAATTTAAATGATGCTGGTGAAGTTTATTTACTTTATCTCTACAAGAAAAATAGCTAGAATCTTGATTGTGATCATATCTCTCAACAATTAGTTTGCTCTTTTTGATCCAGTCCGTTTCTTGAAGTAAAGAGTCTATAATATTCTTTTTTAACGATGTAAAATCTTCTCTAAGTTGCGTGTCAAATTCATTTTCTAAACTGTCCATTTTCATATTAATGAATGAGATACCCGAGAAAAGCAGGTCGATGGCCTTTACTGCTTGATTATAGGCTTTTTCAGAAACAGGTTTTGTTTCCTTGAAGCTGGGAGTCCATTGTTCGTATTTCCTTACTTTATGCTGGTGTGCCCCAGATTTTTCATGAATCTGATGGTTTTCGTGCTTAAATTGCTTTGATAATTGAATAGTTTTATCTTGAATTATCGAAAGCTTGTTCTGTCTTTTTCTATTCTCGCTCGTTACAATTTTATTCCGTGATTTCTGCACTTTTATATTCGATACAAATATCTTTTTTTCTATTTGAGTAGCATTTTTTAAATGAGATTTTGATTCGTTTAATTTTGAAAATAATGAATCAATTTCGATCAATCGATCAGTGAATAAATCTTCTTCATAAATAGGTTTTTGTTTAAATAGATTAATGGATTTATTTACAAAATTTACTTCTCCATTGGCTAAAGCAACATAATTGGTGTCGTTGTGTTGATTTCCATCGGTACCTTCGACCAAATCAGGATGAATTGAAAATACATAGTTATTAATTGCTTTGTTATAATCGTATTCGTATTCTCCAGAAGAGGAATTAATGTACGCTTTTCTTTCCCATGATTTCTTTCTATATATATTCGATGAGATAGTATCTTCCGTTAACTGCCACATAGGCATTAACGGGAAATGCGTCTCTAGCATTTCTTTGTTTTTTAAATAATAAACTCGGGAAGGTTTGTGTATAAATTTTGTTTTTTTTCTAATGAAATAAAAACGTTTAACCCCTCCTGGATAGGGTATTAGAATGTTCTTTTCAATAAATTTTTTCACAGGATATTTTTTCTTCTGCATGCAGCCAGCATCAAATGTGACATCTAGTAAAAACCACTCCCCATTAATTTTTATAGCATTCCATGAATGATTGCTTATTTCATATGCTTTTGGATTGTAATTGGCAGAGAATTCTGGTGTAACATTACCCTTTACTATTTCACATTCAATTTTTGCGAATTTGCACATTTCATCAAACAGTATTGCATATGCACTTGGAGGACCTTTTCTTTTGAGTAGTGCTTTTCTAGCTGTGTTATAATGTGTTTCCTGGGTTTTTGAATTCTTCCACTTGAGGTTGTGTGTAATCCATTCATGTATGGCTAAAACTTTATCTTCTTCAGTGTGGGTGTCTTTGGTTACATTGGCTGTTAGTTTGGCAATGTTACCCCTGTTGAAGAAATACTTTTCTGTGCTTTGACAAAAACTATTCAATCCGAATAAACAGAAAAAGAAGAGAAATTGTATTTTGAGTGATGAGGTCATCATTTTGTGTAACAAAAGAACAACCAAAAAGTTACAATTTTACTTTCCGATAGAAATATCTTTGTTTTCAATGCCTCTTATTCTGCAGAATTCATCAACAACTGCTTTATGCGTAACCGTTTTGGTTTTAAATAGCTCAACAATTTGTTTCTTTTCACCATCAGTAGCCTCTAATTGATTTAAAATATTCAATAAGTGCATTTTCATGTGTCCTTTCTGTATTCCTGTAGTTACCAGCGATCGAATAGCTCCAAAATTCTGTGCTAATCCTGCAGTAGCCGTGATCATCATTAATTCTTCTGCACTTGGATTTCCCAATAGTTTGTGCGAGAACTTCACAATGGGATGTAGTTTGGTTAGTCCACCAACGGTTCCTAATGCCATTGGGATTTCTATCCAAAATCGGAATATTCCATTCTCTACAGATACATGTGTTAGGCTTTTGTATTGTCCGTCTTTTGCAGCGTAGGTATGGCCACATGCTTCAACAGCTCTAAAATCGTTTCCAGTAGCTAATACGACTGAATCTATGCCGTTAAAAATACCTTTGTTATGCGTTGTTGCTCTGTAGGGTTCTATTGTAGCAACATGAATCGCTTGTACAAACTTCTCTACAAATAATTCAGGAGACATATCTGTCCCTTCTGTTAATTCTTCAACTTTGCAACTCACTTCACTTCTAACTAGGCACTCAGGAGTGTAGTTAGAAAGAATGCACATTATCACTTGAATCTTTTTTTCTTCATCAGTAAGAATCGTGTCATTTTCGATTTCAGTAGTAAGTGTTTTCGAAAATTCCTCTAAAAGGCTATTAATAAAATTTGCACCCATAGAGTCACAGGTTTCAAATTTCGCCATTAGCTGGTAGTAATTAGGCTCTAGGTCACATTTGTTAATGAGTTGGATGTCTAATATGCCCCCCCCACGAGTGCGCATATTTGCGGTAAGATTTTCTGTGTTTTTAAAGAACTTATCTTTTACACGTGTAAAGAAATCAAGCAACCTTTCGTATTTTCCGTACCAAGCAAAATGTACATGTCCAACTTTAATTGTCGAAATAACTCGCGCGTTGAACCCCCCTCTATTTAACCAAAACGATGCAGATTTTGCAGCTGCTGCAACAACGGAGCTTTCTTCAATAGCCATTGGAATGCAGTAAACTTTATTGTTTATCATGAAATTGGGAGCAACTCCAAAAGGTAGGTAAAAGTTTGTAAGTGTATTTTCGATAAACTCATCGTGTAATTTCTGAGTTTTTGAATCGTTGTGCCAATAAGATTCTAGCAGATCAATAGAAGCATCATCACCTCCTAAATACTCTTTGGTTAACCACTCAATTTTAGCTTCTTTCGAAAGCTTACTAAACCCTTTTATTGTCTTGTTCTCCACAATTGTATATTTTCTTTACGCAAATATAAAGCGTTCTTTTTCCAAAAAGAACAATAAGTTAAATAACCTTGCGCATAGAATTTAAGTATTGTTGGTTTCTTAAAGTTTGTTAAAAGAAATGTTCCGTAGAATGTTGTTTTTACATTCTGCTATTTTATTGGTTTAATTTAGATAAACCGGCATGCTATGAATGTGCACTAAAGCGTTTACAGATCCATTTTTTTTAACTCGGTTTATGATTTCATTGATAATTTTATCCAATTGATTTTCGGAGCAAGTATTCACTTGGCCTTTTTCATCGAATAAAGACCAAAAACTTAAAATGAACGCTATTTTTTCAATTCTTGTCATCGTGTTTAATGTTGGTTTACGCAAAAAGAAAAGAAAAGATTATGCCAATTATTATATGGACAGTTTTTAGATGTAAATGACCTTTATTTAATGTTATTCGTAATTTTGCAGTAATGAAGAGACTAAAAGATTATTGGAAAAAGTATAATTCATTCTTTGTTGATATCTGGCAATATCTCATTATTATTGTTTTGTTTGCTTTGGCAGCCATATTCTTTTTGTGAAAAGGATAAGAGTTAAATATCCTCATATAGTTTTTCTACAACCGATTGGGTGTAATTTGCAAATTCTTCGGGTTTTTTATCAACGAATAAAGCTGCTTTTATTGGTTCACCTATGTTAATATAAACTTTTCCAGGGCGAAATTTTACCCCCCCCGGTTTGTGAAGTACTTCGCTACCTTTTATTGCGATAGGAATAATATCTATTTGAGAGTTACTTGCTATAACAAATGTTCCTTTTCTAAACATTTCTATTTTCCCAGACCTTGACCTTTTGCCTTCCGGAAATGCAATTACATTTTTCCCAGACTTAATTAATTCACCCGCAACTTTCATACTCTCAATTGCTTTTTTTTTGTTTTTTCTATCAACAAATATCATCCCCATTGCAGCAATACACCATCCAAACAAAGGAATTTTCTTTAGCTCCTTTTTTGCTATGAAATGTAAGCTTACAGAAGTGATGCTAAACAGAATAGGGATGTCAAAATTAGACATATGATTTGCGGTGTAAATAAATGTTCTGCTCGCATCCAGGTTTACTTTTCCTTTTACTTCAACTTTTCCACCCACCATTAATAATAATAATGGTCCCCAAATTTTTCTACCAATCCAATAGGATGCTTTTGGGAAACCTAATAAAGCGGGAACAAGAGCGAGAACAGCACATAATAATGTGTGCACAATAATCAATATTGATTGAATGATATTTAGTATAAACCACATGTCCAGAAACAAAAAAACCTTGTATTACCAAGGTTTTTTTATTTATATGTTTTTGATTTAATGCGTGTTTACAAGCTTAATTCCGTATTCACCCGCATTTAATTTTTCTTTCACCTTCTTAAAGGTCTCAATTGTGTAGTCAACATCTTCTAGTGAGTGAGAAGCTGTTGGTATTAACCTCAAAAGGATCATTCCTTTAGGTACAACCGGATAAACTACAATTGAAGTGAAAATACTATGATTTTCTCTTAAATCGTGTGTTATAGCAATTGCTTCATCAACCGTTCCTGAGATCATTACAGGAGTTACACAAGAGTTTGTTTTTCCTAAATTGAATCCAGCATCAACAAGACCTTTTTGCAAAGCATTTGTGATGGTCCATAATTTATCTTTTTGCTCAGCTTTTTTAAGCATCTCTAGCCTTTTCAGAGCTCCTACAACTAGCGGCATGGGTAAAGATTTGGCAAATACCTGTGAACGCATATTGTAACCTAGGTAATTGATTACATTTTCCGAACTACAAATAAAAGCACCTACACTTGCCATAGACTTAGCAAAAGTTCCAAGCAGTATATCAATTTCTTGATGTACACCCTGCTCCTCACCAGCACCTTGCCCTTTTTCTCCAAGCGTTCCAAATCCATGCGCATCGTCAACCATTAAACGAAAATCATAACCTTGTTTTCTCAACTCAACAATTTCCTTAAGTTTTCCTTGGTCTCCACTCATTCCAAATACACCCTCTGTAATTAAGAGAATGCCTCCGCCTGTTTCAGCAACAATTTTATTTGCTCTGTCTAATTGCTTCTGGCATTTGTCAATGTCATTATGTGGAAATACAAATCTTTTTCCTTGATGTAATCTTACACCATCAACAAGACACGCATGACATTCACTGTCATAAACAATAACATCATTTCTTCCTACCAAAGCATCAATAGCAGACATAAAACCTTGATAACCATAATTGAGCAGATAACAAGATTCCATTTCCATAAAATCCGCAATTTCATCCTCTAATTGCTCATGTTTACTAGTTTGTCCTGACATCATTCTGGCACCCATTGGATAACCTAACCCCCATTCTGTAGCTGCATCTATATCTGCTTTTCTAATGTCTGGGTGATTTGACAACCCTAGGTAGTTGTTAATACTCCACGTGAGAACCTTCTTTCCTCTAAACATCATATGAGAACCTATTTCTCCTTCTAGTTTAGGAAAAGTGTAATATCCATGTGCATCTTTTGAATATTGACCCAATGGGCCTCTGTTTCCTGCAATTCTTTCAAATATATCCATATAACAAAATAAATTTCTTCTAAAAATCAATGCAAATGTAAGCTATT
>JAQWQH010000146.1 GCA_029244805.1 Flavobacteriales bacterium | reverse complement strand
AGTATCTATTCGGTAGGTATTCATATAATTTATATCTGGCCGATAAGAGTAGTTTAAATTTGGAGTAATGGTGTGTCTGAATTTAGTTTCTTTTACTCCGGTAAGGAAGTTTGCAAAACGGTAAAATGCATAAACTTTTGATGTTAAGCTAGCATTAAAGCTATGCCAATATGGTGCTGAAAATTTTTGAACTGTATCAGTTGTTTCCTGAATTAGCAGCGGATTCCAGTTTTTCTGAATTTGATCCAAATAAAACAAAGATGTCAATTGATATGCTGGGTTAAACGTAACTGTTTTATTGAGGAACTTAAAAGAAGTTGAAGCATTAACATTATGCCGCATTCCGTTACGTAAACTGTCTGGAAACTTACTTAAATTATTTAAACTTACATCAGTATCTTTAATTGAAAGCTCGTTTTTTAATGTCGTATTGTAGTTCAATCCTATTTTGTTTAATTCCTTCTTGAATCCACTTTCAATTGCTTTTTTGGAGTTAATAAATTTAAAAGGATAAAAGCGATTAATATTGTACGTTATTTCTGGTAATGTGAAGGTGATATTGTTTGTGCTATTATTCTGATTATGTCTTGCGTTAATGGATAGATTTGATGGGATTTTTCCTTTGAATAAATTCACTTTGCTTCCCCAGGTTATGTTGGAGTTGAAATTATTAGACAAATAATCGTTTGCATTGACATTATTGAAGTCGTTCTGAAAATTGGTAGATGTTCCTGCATTAATAGATGCGCTAAATGTTTTTCCGGGCTTTGACTTTGCATCTTGATTATGTGTCCATCGGATAAAAAACTCGGAAGTTTTCGAAAAGTCAATAAATTCTGGGTCTCCTTGTCGAACTTCCCTAAAGCTCAGGTTTAAGTTGCCGTTGTATTTGTATTTATTTTTGTAGGTGGTAATGTTTTTTAGGCCCCAGCTTCCTTTAGAGTATATGTCTCCTAGTATCTGAGTTGCTAGCTTATCATTTTTGAACTTATGATAATAGCCACCTCCCAATAAGTAAAATCCAAGCGTAGATTCACCATAAGTTGGTATTACTATCCCATTTGCTCCTTTTGTTTTGTTTGGAAAATATCCAAATGGCAATCCAAGTGGGGTAGGGACATCTGCAATAAATAGGTTTACGGGTCCTGAAATAATTTTATCATTTGGTTTTATTATTGCCTTTCTCAGTTTAAAATAATAATGAGGATGGTCTAAATCACAAGTTGTATATAAGGCAGTGTCAATATGGATATTCCCATTTCCCTGTCTTTTGACTTTAACACCATGTATATAACTCTCGCCCTCTTGCAGTTTAACTTGGTATGTAATTCCTCTTTTTGATTCGAAATTAAACCGTAAACTATCTGCTTTGGTTTTGGTGTCACCGTCTGTTAGCTCTGGTATGCCAACTTTATTTCCAATAGAATCAATACACAATCTGGCGAAAACTTCTTTGGTTTCAAAATCAAATTCAATATAACATGCGTCGAGTATTATTTCACCGTAATCAATGTGCGATTTACTATAAAGGCGTGCTTTTTGATTAGGCATGTCCATTACTATCGAATCCTTTGCACTGTAGGATAACGGAGATTCAAGTTCACTTTCAATATGAACGGTAGAGTCGTTTTTAGGCTGAGCAAAGGAATTGATTGAGTTGCTTGTTAACAATGCACCGATAATAATTAACCGCAGGGCATACAAAGTCATAGGTAGTTTGAAGCTACATTTGACATTGATGTTTTGTGGTGTTTTCGGTGCGTACAAAATCAGAATAATGGATAAAACGAACTTATTAAATAATTCTTATGCGAAGAAACGTATTTTTTTGACGTTTTTTATCAGTATGGCTCTGCTGTTTTCAACTTCTTTATATTCACAAACAGGTTTAGGAATAAAAACGGTAGTTATTGATGCTGGACATGGAGGAAAAGATCCCGGAGCTGTTGCTAAAACAAAATTGCAAGAAAAAGATGTGGTGTTAGATGTAAGCCTTCAGTTAGGAAAGTTAATAAGTGCAAGTTTTCCTAAGGTGAAGGTAGTTTATACGCGTTCAACCGATGTATTCATAGGTTTGAGTAAAAGAGCTAAAATAGCGAATGATGCTGGTGCTGATTTATTTATTTCAATTCATGCAAATGCTGCAGGAAATATATCCGCCAAAGGTTTTGAGTCATTTGTGTTGGGATTGCACAAATCTGAAGCAGCCTTGGAGGTAGCTAAATGGGAAAACTCCTCTATCTTAATGGAGGAAGATCATGAACAAAAATATGAAAGTTTTGACCCAAATGATCCTGATGCGTACATAGCACTTTCACTTCGACAAAATGCTTTTTTAGATCAAAGCCTAAAATTAGCACATCTTTTCCAGAAAAATTGTGTAGGAGATTTAAAACGGCCGGATAGGGGCGTGAAACAAGCAGGTTTTTTGGTTTTATATAAAACAACTATGCCTTCAGTACTGGTTGAACTTGGTTTCTTGTCTAATGTGGAGGAGGAAAAGTTTTTAGCAAGCAAAAATGGTAGGAGTTCATTGGCAAAAGAGTTGTTTGACGCATTTGCTGCCTATAAAGATCAAAATGATAAGGTGGATGGAACGCTTAAATCGGATTTGGAAGACCAATCGAAAGCCTCAAATACAAAGAAGAATGACAAAGTTGGTTTCTCTGAAGGTAACCAAAGTGTTGTATTTAGAGTTCAAGTAGCAACTTCTAAAATCAAACTTGAATTGAAACCATTTAATTTTAAAGGAATGAAAGATGTAGACAGAATTCAGAGTGGTAACAAATACAAATATATTGTTGGCAATTATAGTTCAATTGAAATGGCAAAAATCAGGCAAGCAGAGGTGCGCAAGATTGGTTACGAATCTGCCTTTGTAATTGCTTTTGAAAACGGAAAAAGGTTAGATTTGCAAAAAGCAATTGAAAAAAGTAAAATGTAGCTTTGCATATAGCATATTTCTCACTACTTACAATTAGTAACGAAATATGAAAAATGGGTAATATGAAAATAAGAAAAGAATTTATTGTTGGTATTGTTGCTTCAATTGCAATTTCCGGATTAATTTTGGGTTTTTTCTTCCTGAAAGGAGAAGTTCTTTGGAACAAGACACAATCTTATTATGCCATTTTTCCTAAGGCGGATGGACTAACTAAAAGTAGTAAGGTTTCTTTGAATGGAGTTAATGTTGGTTCAGTTTCCGAAGTCGGTTTATATCCAGTAAATCCAGCTGAAGTGCTCGTTAGGTTTGAAATTAAAGATACATTAGTCAGAATTCCATTAGGTTCTATAGCAAAATTAGAAGCTGATTTGTTGGGTACAGGTTTTATAACGTTACACTACAAAGATCAAGAATCCACTTTTCACGAAGTTGGAGACACCCTTTCCGTTGGTGTCCAAGAAAGTTTGCAAGGTGAAATTGATAAAAGAATTCAACCTTTAATGATAAAAATGAATCAATTGGTAGGTACTGCAGATACAGCGATTACTGTAATTCAATCGATTTTTAGTAATAATACGGACAACTTAAATGAGTCATTTGATGGTTTGCAAAGAACAATTCAAAATTTTGAAAGTATTTCAAATGAACTCGATTCTTTAATGATAACCATGTCAGCTAGTAGGTACAAGATCAGTTCAATACTTACTAACGTAAATTCGATAACAGGAAACCTGAAAGAAAGTAATGAGAAAATAACGTCTATCCTGGCTAATGTCAGCGATATTACCGACTCAATAAAAGAAATGGAATTAATTGGTGTGGTGAATGATGCGAGAACTGCTTTGATTGGTGTGAATATGCTGTTGGATGAAATTCAGAATGGCGATGGAACCTTAACCAAGTTGATGCAGGATTCGGTATTATATGATAATATGAATATTATGGTTGAGGAAGCCGGACGATTGGTAGAAAATATTCAAGAACATCCAAATAGATATCTTCAGTTCGCCATATTTGGAGGTAAAGACAAAGGTTTCTTGAGTTCTAAGGATGAAAAAATAGTTAAGAAATGGGTTAAAGACACACTTCGAGATCGGATGGATTAATAAATCAGCCAACTATAACACTAAATATAGTATGCTTGCATAACTTTTTTAACCTTAGTATGCTTGCATAACAAATTTTAGTTACCTTTATAACATGTGGGCAAAAAAAAATGGAATTGAACAAAGGGCAAATGAAGCCAAAAGACACGAAAGATTTTCATAATAGATGGGCATGATAGCAAGTATTATTTTTATTGTATTAACCGTTGTTGGAACCGCATGGTTTGGGCGAAATGTAATGCGTATTCGAAAGAATATTTTATTAGGAAAGGATCTTAATCGTTCAGATAAAAAAGGTGAGCGATGGAAAACTATGATATTAGTTGCTTTAGGTCAAAAAAAGATGTTTCAACGTCCTATTCCTGCATTACTTCATTTTGCAATTTATGCAGCCTTTGTTATTACGCAAATAGAATTAATAGAGATTTTTGTTGATGGAGTTTCCGGGTCTCATCGAGTTTTTGCGAGTTCATTGGGAGGATTTTATACATTTCTCATAAGCTTTATAGAAATTCTATCTGTACTTGCTTTGGTAGCAACTTTTGTCTTTTTAGCAAGAAGAAATTTATTGAAAATTCCTCGGTTTCATATGAGTGAAATGACAGGTTGGCCCAAGTTAGATGGTAATATCATTCTTTATCTAGAGATTGTTTTAGTGCTCTGTATTCTTACTATGAATGGCGCTGATGAAGCATTAATGAATATTGGACATTCACATGCAGTAGGTTTAACTGGAGATACTTATGGATTTGCTGTCTCTAGCATTGTTGGACCCAGTGTTTTTGGTGGAATGGACGTAGGAAGTTTGGAAATATTAGAAAGAATAGGGTGGTGGGGTCATATCATTATGGTATTTACCTTTTTGAATTATTTGCCCATTTCAAAGCATTTCCATGTATTACTGGCGTTTCCAAACGTGTATTACTCGAATTTGAAAAACAAAGGTCAGTTTTCAAATATGAATTCTGTGAAGAAAGAGGTTGAAATGATGTTTGATCCTAACGCTGATCCCTATGCAGCTCCTGCTGAGCCCGCAGGTGAGCCAGAAAGATTCGGCGCAAAGGATGTGGTTGACCTCACATGGAAGAGTTTGATGGATGCATATACCTGCACAGAATGCGGAAGATGTTCGTCCATGTGTCCTGCAAGCCAAACAGGAAAGAAGCTTTCTCCACGTAAAATAATAATGGACACTAGGGATCGTTTAGAAGAAGTTGGTAAAAACATACGTAAACATGGGAAAGAGCATGCTGATGGTAAGGCACTGTTGGGGGATTATATAACCGAGGAAGAATTATGGGCATGTACCTCTTGTAATGCTTGTGTTCAAGCTTGTCCTGTTAATATAGACCCGTTAAGTATTATCATTGATTTAAGAAGATATTTGGTTATGGAAGAATCAAAAGTTCCTTCCGAATTGGCAACGATGCTTACAAATATTGAGAATAATGGGGCTCCATGGCAATTCTCTCCGATGGATAGGTTGAAGTGGGCTGATGAAGATTAAAATCGAATAAAATGAGTGAAAAGATTAAAGTACCTACAGTAGCAGAAATGATGGCAGCTGGAGAGGTTCCTGATATTTTGTTTTGGGTTGGATGCGCAGGAAGTTTTGACGATCGAGCAAAAAAAATTACCAAAGCTGTTATAAAGATATTGCATGGCTGTAAAATAAAATTTGCTGTTTTAGGAACTGAAGAATCCTGTACAGGCGATCCAGCCAAGAGAGCAGGAAATGAGTTTGCTTTTATGATGTCTGCCATGCAAAATATTCAAGTGTTAAATGGTTTTGAGATAAAAAAAATTGTGACTGCGTGCCCGCACTGTTTCAATACAATTAAGAACGAGTATCCAGAGTTAGGAGGTAAATATGAAGTTATTCATCATACTCAGCTTATTAATGGATTAATAAAGGAAGGTAAACTTTCCATGTCTGGTGGTGATTTTAAAGGGAAGAAAATCACTTTTCATGATCCTTGTTACTTGGGAAGGGCGAATGATGTTTATGAAGCGCCAAGAGAGGTTTTGCAAAAACTAGATGCGGAATTGGTTGAAATGAAAAATTGCAAAGCCAAAGGTTTGTGTTGTGGGGCTGGAGGAGCTCAGATGTTTAAGGAGGCAGAGAAAGGAGATAAAGAAGTTAACGTAAAGCGTACAGAAGATGTGTTGGATACAAAATCAAATATTGTCGCAACTGGCTGTCCATTTTGTAATACAATGATGACAGATGGAATTAAGCATTTTAATAAGGAAGAAGATGTTGAAGTTCTCGATGTTGCGGAAATGATTGCTAATGCCATGGATTTATAATATGAAAGTCGAATTATCATCTCAACCAGATAATGCTAAAGTGTGGGTGTATCAATCAAATTTAGAATTGACTGATAGTGATTTAGCTCAAATCAAAGAGGTTGGCGATTTTTTTCTTGGACAATGGCAAAGTCATAACTTGCCAGTTAATGGTTCTATAGATGTTTATGCGCATCGTTTTATCGTTATTTCTGCATTTAGTGATGAGGATACTATGTGCGGTAGAGCACAGGATTCTCAAATGAGATTGATTAAAGAACTAGAGAGTTTGGTTACAGGGACTTTAACTGATAGGATGTTAGTGTTTTATCAAGAAGAAAATAAGTTAAAGTCATTTCATTTCTCTGAATTAAAACAGCTTTTGTCAGATAACAAAATAACCAGCGAAACAATTGTCTTTAATAGTTTGGTAGCAACCAAAAAAGAATTTAAAAATTCATGGAAAGTGGCTTTAAAGAATACTTGGTTAAGCCAGTTTTTGTAAAAATTTAGATCTAGCTATGTTTTTAGAATGCTAGGTTTAAAATGAATTATTTCAATAAATCCTCTCTGGATTTAGGTCTGTCCGACAGTTTCCACATAAATCCTTCCAGTTTTTTATCTAGGTTTGATAAGCTTGAAATAGGCGTCATATTAGACGATGGAGCAGTAATGAATTTAATAGTTTGAATTTGGCTGCTATCTAATTTTATTTTAATGTTGGTACAAATTGATCTGTTCATGTCTGTTACAGGAGCTCCTTCATTTCCAAGGAAATAAATTGTCTCTCCATTTCCTTTTACTAAAATTTGATCCAGTTGATTATCTTTAAAGTAACCGGTTATTGTTTTACCTTTTATTTGGTTGTAGTTACTAGTGTCAACTTCAGACACTATTAATGCATCGTAATTAATAAACAGATTACTTATGTTTCCTCCGCTAGTTTTAATTGTTATTGTCTCACCTGTAAGCTGATTTTCGTCAGACCATATTATTGGGTCGATAAATAAATGCATTAATGAATCTTGTTCATTGTATGCAATTGAATCGCACCTTGCTTGGAGATCTTTTTTGAATAATATGACGTTATGAAAACCGCTAAAAGATTGTCTTTTAGTCGCAGAATCAATTTTAAATGTCAAAGTATCGGCATGCAAATATAAAGTGTCTAATTTTTCTATTTGCGCGAAAATTGCATTCCCTGTGACCAATGAAGAATCGTTTTTTTCATCATGTATAGCTATATCTCCATTTATGATTACGTTATTACTTGTATCTATAATTTGTACATTTCCAAAAGCTTTCCCCTGTCCAATGTTTCGATCGTAATAAATACTATCCCCTTCTAGTTTTTGTTCTTTAGATATGATATATGTATTGCTCCAAAATGAAGAAATTTCATTTTGCGTATCGTACCATCCATGCTCACAATAAATAAGGTTCTCATCAGAACGAATGAATGTAGGTCCGTGAAAGTAAGATACTTCCGAAATAGTACTATAAGTGAGAGTGTCTGATTCTATTGTGTATTCAGGATTTATTAGCCGGACGCTATCCTTAAAAAAAAGTGATTCTGTATTACTATTATAGGATCCTTTTTGGCTAGAAAGTTTGTTGTTATTCTCAGTGCTAACTATGGTCCCTCCATTATAATAGTTGGCGATTCCAGAATTTAAATCGTAATTCAATATGTTTGTCGTTAGTTTTAAATCTTTCTCTTTGAAAAAAATGTTTCCCCTTAGCTTAGCAAGTTTTTCATCACCTAAATAAAATAGTGAATCTCCTGTTATTGAGATAGTGTCACCTTGATTAACTTTAATTTTTCCATATGCTTCTAAGGAGTTATTCTCTTGAAAAATAAGTGCGCTATCGCAATACATTAAAGCTCCATCGTGCTCAAAAATCACGTTTCCCTGCAATACTTGAGCATCAGATACTCTATCATCTCTGTACAGTCTATCTGCTTGTTTAATGATTACCTTTGTTTTGTTGCTCTCATTTTGCGCGGCAAGATTACCAATGGTAAATAGAATTAATGCTATGTGAAGAATATATTTCAATGTTGTTTAAAGTCGAAAAACGGTGCAGCCCTCTATTTAGTGTGTAAAGTTAAAAATTTTGGGTATCCAATAAGAGCCGTAAATGGAAATAAAAAAAGGAACCTGAATAATTTCAGATTCCTTTTTTTTAAAATTTGCGTATAAATTTAAACCAATACTTTGTTTCTTTGGATTGTTTGGCTCCTGTCTGGTCCAACAGAAATAATAGAGATGGGTGTCTCTAGTTCTGCTTCTAAATAGGCAATGTAGTCAACCAATTCCTCAGGAAATTCAGATTCAGATGTGATTTTAGTTGTGTCAATGTTCCATCCTTTTTTCTCAATGTAAACGGGTTCAACATTGTCGTCAATGTTAAATGGGAAATAATCTATTTTATCGCCATTATGAATATAATGCGTACAAACTTTAATGGATTCAAAAGAATCTAGTACGTCTCCTTTCATCATTGATAATTCAGTAACACCGTTTATCATGATCGCGTATTTTAATGCTGGAAGATCGATCCATCCGCATCTTCTTTCTCTACCTGTTGTTGCGCCAAATTCAAATCCAATCTTCCTGATTCTTTCACCGGTTTCGTTGTCTTCCTCACTTGGAAAAGGTCCGCTTCCAACTCGTGTACAGTAAGCTTTAAAAATACCAACAATACGGTCAATTTTATTGGGAGCAATTCCTAATCCGGTGCATGTTCCTGCAGTTATGGTATTCGAAGAAGTAACAAAAGGGTAGGTTCCGAAATCAATATCAAGCAGCGTTCCTTGTGCACCTTCAGCTAAAATATTCTTTCCCGCTTTGATGGCGTTATTTAAATAATGCTCACTATCAATGGCTGTTAATTCTTTTATTGTTTCTATTCCTTGATGAAATTCAGCTTCCATATCGTCAAGGTTGTAGTCCATGTCATAAAAGTTCAACATGTTTTTATGCTTTTTGACAAGACTTAAATATTTTTCTTGAAAATCTGCTTCAAATATATCTCCTATTCGCAGGCCGTTACGACCAGTTTTGTCCATATAGGTTGGTCCAATTCCTTTCAAGGTTGATCCGATTTTAGCCTTTCCTTTAGCCATTTCAGATGCCTTATCGAGTAGTTTATGCGAAGGAAGAATCAAGTGCGCTTTTTTCGAAATAAGCATTTGTTCTTTAACATCAACACCCATTTTTAATAGCTTGTCAATCTCTATTTTTAAAATCACTGGATCAATAACAACTCCGTTCCCAACAACGTTTTTTACCCCTTTGTGAAATATTCCAGAGGGAATGGTATGTAATACGTGCTTAATCCCTTCGAATTCAAGGGTGTGACCAGCATTTGGTCCGCCTTGAAAGCGAGCAATTATATCGTATTTTGGAGTAAGAACATCCACTATTTTTCCTTTTCCTTCGTCTCCCCATTGAAGACCTAAAAGTACATCTACCGCCATTTAAATTTGATTATAATGAATTAGTTAAAATTTCATTTGCTTGCCCAATACTGTCTTTAATGGTAAACACAGTATTGAGTTTCGAAATAAGTAATAAATTTTTTATTTTTTCAGGAACATTTACAATTATAGCATCTCCTCCCATATTCCTTGCCTTTGTAAGCAGTTGAATAAAGCAATTCAAACCGTTACTGTTAATGTATTCTATATGTTCTATATTTAAGACAATCTTATTAATTTTATCAGAAATGGTATTATCTACTTCCTTTAATAATCTGCTAGTTTGCTCATTGTCAAGAATTCTTCCACTTAATGCTAAATATACAATTGAGTTTTCCTCTGTTATAGTAAATGAGAACTTATCCATATCAATTTGATTGTTTGCGTTTACCATAAAAATATAGAGAGTGGTTTTCAATTTCAATTTCAAAAACGTCTTCTAATGTTTGTTTAATTTGTTGGATCCTTGGGTCACAAAACTCTATTACTTCACCATTTTCCAGAATGATGTGGTCATGTTGTTTGAATTCGTAAGCTTTTTCGAAGTGAGAAATGTTTTTCCCAAATTGATGTTTCCTTACCAAGCTGCAATTAAGAAGAAGCTCAATTGTATTATAAAGAGTAGCCCGACTAACTCTATAGTTTTTATTTTTCATATTGACATAAAGTGCTTCTATATCAAAATGTCCAGCGTAATCATAAATTTCACTTAGTATAGCAAATCGTTCGGGAGTTTTCCTGTGGCCTTTTTTTTCTAAGTAATCACAAAAAATTGCTTCTACTTTTTCTTGAACAGTTAACGTTAATTTTGCTTCTTTCATTTATGAAAAAATTGATTTTGAATCAATGTTGTAAAGGTAAGCTATCGAGTAGGATGTAAGGTATTTTTTGTTTTAAAAGATATTAAGAAAATAAGGGGTTTTACACATTTACCATCCCAATTATACGTATTGTAAGTTTTTCTTGGTCTGTGAGTGCATAAATCTTATGGTTTTATTACAGAGATTACTTGGTATTCACATCCATAATATTGTTAGTTTCAGCTCCGAGAAATGCTTTATTTAAAACGGGAGATTATTATTCTGTTGCATCAACCCTTTCAATAGTGTTAACTCCCTCGATATTTTTAAGGGTTTTCATTAGTTCTGTTAAATGACTGATGTCACTTATATATAGCATTACTTTTCCCTCAAAAATGCCATCGTTTGAATTGAAACTAACCGCTTTCATGTTCACGCCTTTTTCACTAGATATGATAGATGTAATTTGATTTAC
>JAQWQH010000140.1 GCA_029244805.1 Flavobacteriales bacterium | reverse complement strand
TCCTATGTTTTGAAATTGAGGAAGTTGTTCGAAAAGAAAATCAACCGTTTCTTTATACGTCATTTACTTAATACAACTATTTAACTTTGAATTCCAATTGTACGATTTTGATATCGTATTTAGTTTCAGCACTTGTAGGTTTGTAAGTAAATTCTTTTGCTTTCTTTTCCGCTAACTTAATAATAGCTGGATCTGATGTATTGGTAAAAGAATTGGATAGTTGCGCTTCAGACCAGGTTACTTTACCTTCATTATTGATTTTAATTTTAACAGCTACTTTTGCGGGAATAGTAGTTAGCTCGTCTAGGTTAGGAATGTTTTTAATTGTTCTACTCGAACCATCACCAATTCCTCCTCCATTTCCTAAGCCATCGCCCCCTCCAGTGCCGCCATCAGAACCACCTTCACCATCACCACCTGCATCACCACCTCCCGAACCGCTAAAAGGGTTCCCAGAGATAGCTGCTTCTTGTTCGTTTGAATCGCCATTTCCATCCGAACTACTTGCTTCTTGTTGCGATTCTGCTGTTACTGCAGACTCTTCTTCTTGGGTTGCTACTTCATCTTCAGAACTATCATTAGTTTCTTCGTTTTGCTCCTTAGCACTTTTAGAAGTTTCTTCACTTACTTCTTTGCTCCCGCCCGCAGAACCACCGCCAGCATCTGTGAAATCCATTACCATAACTACCTCTCTAGTAGGGTAAGGGGGGTCTACTTGCTTCATTGAAGTAAAGAATAGCATTAAAAATAGCAGAACTAAAAGGATAATAGCTCCTATAATTCCAGCTTGTTTATCTTTTTTGTTAATGGGAGCAATGTATGACATCAAAAAATGAATTAATTATGGTTTCGTTTTAATAACGATTTTTAATTCATTTTGTTTCGCAATATCGATAACTCCAACAGAATATTCCCAGTCAGAAAGCTTGTCGCCAACAAGTTCAATAGTTCTTTTGTGATCCACATATTGCATTATTGTATTGTTCAGTTCTTCCAATGAAATTTCTTGATCGACCTCCATTTTATCATTTTTAATCCAAATGATATTATCTTTATTTACAAATACTTTTGTAATCGATTTATCGGTGGTAGAAGCCGGGCCCGACTTCGGTAAGTCAATACTGTGGCCAGCAGTTACCATAGTTGAAAGGATAATGAAAAAGATCAATAACAGAAATACTAAATCTGTCATAGATGACATTCCACCTTCAATTTTGATTTTATTGGACGATCGTAAACTCATCTTTTATTATTTGCCTGGTGCGTCTAGAATATCTAAAAACTCGATAGAACTACCTTCCATTTTTTGTATTACCTTTTCAACTTTACTAACTAAATAATTGTAAAATACATAAGCTATAATACCCACAATTAATCCACCTACAGTAGTTATCATTGCTTCAAAAATACCACCCGAAAGGCTCTGAATTTCAACTCCTTCATTACTCATTGTGTGCATTACTTGAATCATTCCCAAAACAGTTCCTAAAAATCCGATCATTGGCGCTACTCCTGCTGTAGTAGCTAAAACCGATAACCTAGTTTCTAATTTATACACTTCAATTTTACCTACGTTCTCAATAGACACAGCAATATCCTTCATTGGTTTACCAATTTTAGAAATTCCTTTTTCAATCATTCTAGCCATAGGGTTATCAGATGTTGCACACAATTGCTTAGCTGCCTCTAGTTTCCCATCATTAACATACTCTTTAATTTTGGTCATGAAATCTCTCTCTTCATTCAAAGCTCTACGGATGGCAAGAAAACGTTCTATAAAAATATAAACTGTTAATGCAGATAGCATAAATAACATAGACATAATAATAATACTTGTCCAGCTATATTCTCCGGTTTCTGTGTCATAACCCCACAATAATTCCCAAACGGATATATCAGTTGTAGCTGTTGATAAAGTATCGGAGACTACATCACCTACTTCAAGTTGTATTCTGTTTATTAAATCGAAAATATTCATATTCATTTATTATTAACGTATCGTTAAGTTCAATTGTTGTTTAAGACATCAATAAGAATACACCTGCACCTGCAATATATCCAAATAGTGCTAACCAAGCCATATTTTTTAAGTACCAAAAGAAAGAGATTTTTTCCATTCCCATAGCAACAACTCCTGCAGCAGAACCAATAATTAACATACTTCCACCTGTTCCTGCTGCGTAAGCAATAAAGTGCCATATATGGTTGTCTATTCCTACTTCGTGAACGTCAAACATTCCCATACTAGCAGCGACCAAGGGAACGTTATCAATAACTGCTGAACCAGCTCCAAGTAACATGATAAAAACATTTGTGTCCATAGCAGCATTAACATCTTGCCCAAAAACAAATATTAATCCTAACGATTCTAGAGCTGCAACTGTCATTAATATACCTAAAAAGAAAAGAATAGAGGGCATTTCTATTTTTGCCAATGCCTTAAAGGTTGGGCTGTTATGTCCTCCATCATCTACATTATCAATCTCATCCCCTAAATTTGTCATGCTAAATTGCCTTGCTGTAATTAGCTCAGCTACTAATGCAACAATTGAAAGAGACAGCATCATACCAATGTAAGGGGGTAGGTGTGTCACTGTTTTGAATATAGGAACAAAAACAATTAGTGAAAGTCCTAAATATAGCATTAACGGTCCCTTAGGATTTTCGTTTCCAGCTGCGGGTGGTGTTTCAAAGTGTCCTTGAAATGGTTTTAAGAAACTTGCCAATATAGTTGGGATTAACATACAAGCTAATGATGGTAGGATTAAGTATTCAACTAGCTTAATCGCACTTACTTTTTCTCCCATCCACAACATTGTAGTTGTAACATCTCCAATTGGAGACCAAGCACCACCAGCATTTGCAGCGATTATGATTAAACCTGCAAACCAAATTCGATCCTTATTGTCTGGGATTAGTTTCCTTAGAATTGTAATTAATACAATTGTAGCTGTTAGGTTGTCAATTATAGCCGATAAGATAAATGCAAGGACACACATTATCCAAAGTAAAGTTTTTTTCTTATTTGTTCTTACATAGTTTTTAATCGTAGAAAATCCGTCAAAATGATCAACTATTTCTACAATAGTCATTGCACCGACAAGAAAAATCAGTATCTCACAAGTTTTACCAAAATGATGCAAAAGCGTATGCTCTAGCCAACCAGCTTTTGATGCGCTATAGGCAGCATGCCCTTCTATATGGTCAGGTAATGCCGCAAAATTATTAACCATTTCGTGGTTTCCCGAATCAAACCATTGAGTAAAATCGCCAAGTCCAAATGCAACAGCTGCCCAAGCGAGAGCCATCATTAATAATGCAGGAACTAGTTTATCTACTTTTAAGCTATGCTCTAGAGTAATTGCTAAATAACCTAAAACGAATATGACAACAATTAATACTTCCATAATTTAAACAAGTTGGTTTAAGGCAACTTCAAATGCAGTTTTTGAAATTTGAGTCTTACCATTATTGATGTTATGTGCATTTTCCAATGCTTTTTTGATTGTATTTGAAGTGTCAATAAAAATTAAATCATCTTCAATTTTATCTAAATCGGTGCTCATTAAGTAAGCAAAAACTCTTGCCATACCGCAATTCGAAATAAAATCTGGAATAACACTGATGTTGTTATCTGTGTAATCCGCGATTGCTCCAAAGAAAATTTCAGGATCTGCAAAAGGAACATTAGCTCCAGCTGCAATTACTTCCATTCCTGCAGAAATCATTCTATCCACTTGGTCTTTAGTAATTAAACGAGAAGCTGCGCAAGGAAGAAAAACTTCAGCT
>JAQWQH010000131.1 GCA_029244805.1 Flavobacteriales bacterium | reverse complement strand
ACATTTTCATCACCGCTTGGCATCCCCATATATATACCGTCCGAGGTAAAATCTTTTTCATTATAATGAGAAACATCAATATCAAACTCTTGTTCATTTAAAATATAATCCTTCTGCTCGCGGCTGAAGTGTTTTTTGTTTTCCTTTAGTTTCTCTTTGGGCAAGGCTATTTTATCCAAAAAGAGCTTATTATGCTTCTTTACAAGTTTAACCCACCTATTATTATCCTGCTCCTTAAGCTCCTTTAGAACATTCACTATATTTTTGTTTAAAGCAGATTTTTCATTTTTCCAGACTACTTTTTCTTCTAGAGCGGCACGGCTATAACGTTCGAACTTAATTGCATATCCTATAGATTTATAAATAGCTGCATACCTTGCTTTTAATCGGGTATTTTTTTCCGATTTATCTGCATACAACTTGATTGCAAAAAAATAAGATACGGCTTCTTTAGGCTGATTCTTAATTTTATTTTTCACTACAACCAAGCATTTATCCGGGTTGAACCTATATAACCTAGCTAACCTGTTGTAAAGCCGATCGGATGCAAATAACTGACAGCTGAATAAAATAAAAAATAGAAGTGCAAAATTTTTCATAGCGTTGAGTTTTTGTGAAATTAAAAAGAGTTAGATTTTTCTTATAAAAACATAGGAACTGCCCTACTCTTCTTTTTCTTGTTCAAATACTCTTTCATTGTCATTTTTTCCGTTTCAAAATAAATGCTATTGGTAAAGTGCTCCGATACAGTTGAAGTATTTATCTTCTTCTTAAATTCCTCCGCAGATACTCTTGCTATAATTCCATCTGGAAGTACCATAATTAACTCTGTATGTGTATCGATTACAGAAACATCGTCCCAATCGAAAGAATTGTATTTCACAACGGCGTTTATTTCTTCCATAACCATTATAACCATCACTTTGTTAAATTCAGCCGAGACGTTAGCTTGAAAATCAAAAGCTAACTCTACTTTAGCATAAACATCTAGGCTTTTGACTTTATCTATGTTAAAAACACCCATATTGTTTATGGAAAATCGATTTAAAACACTCGATTCTTGTTCTAGTCTTTCCTCCTCTAATTCTAATTTAGCAGCCATTAATTGGTAGTTTTCAATCTCTTCTTTATAGGCTGCTTTCGCCAACTTAAGTTCTTTACCTGTCAGCAATGGCCTTGCTCTTGCGGTGAAGGTCTGCTTTACCGTTTTACCACGATAATTCTTTTGAGAATAATTAAAAGTTAAATCGAATAACTTCCTCTTCCCTTTTACCTCTTCCACTTTTATTTTATCCCAGTTTAGGCGAAATGCCCAATATGGAACTGGCTCATTCTTTGATTTGACCAACCTCCACTCGACTCCTTTATACGCCTTGAGGTGTGCTCCATTTAAAGTAAACACCACATCTGTTGAATCCGGATCAGGCGATTCAGGAGTTTCGGGCAAAGGAGTTAAGTTAGCAAAAGTCGAATCTCTTCGATCATTATTAACGGTATTAAAACTTCCCGTCTCCTTCCATTGTTTATCTTCTTCTAATACATATAGATTAAAATCTTTATTCGGTGTTTCAGTAGAAGCTAAATCAACATTTATTGACCTTCCCTTTTCTAGCGAAAGTTCTTTCCCATTTTTAAAAGCTCTTAACTCCATCATACCTAAAGACTCCATATACTTATTTCGTTCATCCAACATTTGCATTGGAATGCCCGACATTAAAATGGATTCTGCTGTATGAAACTCTCTAAATTTTAGCTCAATTTTTCCTTTCACCGGCTTTCCTTTTTCATCTATGAAAGCATTTTTAGGAATGGAAACGTGCGTACCATTTGGCTGATGCAATTCAAAACCATCTTTGTTGTTAAAAGAACTTGTGATAAATGGAATTGACTCTGTAAAAGGCTCTTGAATTCCTTCTTGGTATGCTGACAAATCAAGGTATATCATACATCCTATTATAGTTGTTATTGACAGTACAGAAGCTGCTGCTATTTTGATTATTTTATTTCTCTTACTATTTTTCATGACTTTGAATTTTATTGATTTATGGTTAGGTTATTGGCTGCTATTTTCAGATCAAAACAGTAAAGTTTTCCATCTCTGCAATTAACAAGCAAGTCAAGTTTTCCATCCTTGTTAAAATCTTTGATTAATGGCTTAAACTCGCTTGTTTCAGGCAGGTGAAGAAATTTCAACCGCTTTCTAGACTTTAAGCCTATAATAGAAATTGCAGCTTTGTAATCAGTATTATAATCTGTCTGATGCAACACAATAACACATGCTTCGCCAGCATATTCGAATGTTCTATTTGCGATTAATGGATCGCTATGAAGTCGATTTGTAAAACCACTTCCATAGGAACAGGGATACATTTTATTTAACCCTGTGATAAAATCAACTTTTCTTGTGCTTTTAGTGTAGACTGCAACACCATTGTTTAGTGGAATTATTAATTGATCTTGTAAGTCAAGAGTATTTAAACCTAAATACCCAATTGCTCTCTTAAAGGGTGTTTCTTGTATGAGAATTCCTTTTCGATTGTAAAACATCAACTTATTAGGTTCAGATTCATCGGAATACTTTTGGGCAAATTTTATAATCCGAATATCATCTCCTTGACCAGTTATTATAGGAGTTCGTCTGTAATTAATATGTACATTACTTTTTTCGGCCTTTTTATGACTCCATAACTTTGTTCCTGTTTTTCCATTAATTGCAATCGTCTCATCCCAGTTTGTATAATACACTAAATCTAAAACTCCATCTTTGTTTAGATCGGCAACCCCAGGTTTTCCAAAAAACAATTGGCCAGAATTAATATACGTTGTCTTTACTTGAAAAATGAATCGATTATCCCCAGGCTTCCATCCTTTAAAATACTTGTGAAAATAAGTCCATATTTTTTCACCTGTTTCTGGAAGTATTGAAGTTATCTCCCCTGATTCGGTAGCATATACAATGGTGTTTTGCTTTCCATTCTTTATAAGAATGGGACTATGTTCTATATCTCCGCTTACTGGTAATCTATAAATTATATTTCCAGTAATATCCGCACATATAAATTCATCATTGTCATTTCCTATAAAAAGTTTGTCACCGTATTTCAACACACCATTAACATCCATATCTCCATATTCCTCATTTAAAAATTGCGTTTCAATTTTACCATTTAAGGGGTTTATCACATATACTCCATTGCCTTCATCTAGATAAAAATCTCTGTAGTTTTCTCCGTTTGAGCCAATTATTAGTTTTTCATTTAAATGAGCTACATCCGACCTATAGGTTGTATTACCAATATCGGCTACCCAATTAATTGGGAAAGTATTTTCTATAGGAATTGGATTTACTTTTGTGTTTTGAACATTCCCTATTAGGAATATTGAACTAAGGATACTTATTACTACTTTCATATTTTATGGTTTTATGGGTTATTATTTTTTAATTATTAGCCATCACTTTCATATGGCTATTAGTTAACTACTCTTCTATATGCTAACACTCTTTCCTCAGGGTAAGCTTTAATACAAACTTTCCCATCCTGATTTCCTCCGTAACAATAGACCAGTCCTTTTTCTTTGTCTGCCTCAACAAAAAAGGCTACATGCCCTTTCCAGCTGCTCTTCTTTTCTCTCCAAAATATTATAATGTCCCCTGTTTTTGGATCTGTAACTTTTTTCCCTGCTCCTAACCAAGACTTAGCAGTTAAAGAATGTGGATATTCGTATCCGTTTTTTTTGACACAGTAGTTTACAAATGCCGCGCACCAGCTTGTTTCATCCGTTTTTATATATCCAAAACCCGTTTCTTTAAAATACTTAAGTACTTCTGGATTATTCGCCTTGTCAAAATTTTCGACACCATACTCCTCCACCGCTGTGTGCAACACTTTTCTTTGAGATGGATAAATAGTAACATTCAACTTTTGTTCAAGCAGTTGAATCAATTCTCTCTTGATTACTTTATCTCTTGTCAAAGCAACTAAAAAATCCATTTTTGTTTGAAAAGAAGCAACTTCGTTCGTTCCATTCAAATCAATATCAAAAGTATTGGAGCGAGAATTCGCCAATCGAGCTTCTATTGCTCTTTGTTTCTTGAGTGCTACATTTTCTAAATATGTTATGTATACCTCTGAAGTGTCATTAAAAATTAAAAGCATTCTGTCCATCCTTTTAACAGACCTTTTATTTCTTGTTGATAGTTCACTTTTAGAGAATTGTTCCGCTTTTAACTCAATTTCTTTTAAAGCTGCTGAATCTGAATTTAGAAGTTCTGCAATGCGCTTGTCCGCATTTTCGATTGCGATTACCAAAAACTTTAAACTTTTATCCAGTCGGTAACTTTTGAGATTGTGTTTATTTAATTGATAATTACTTAGCGCATAGCAATAGCTAATTAAAGGAGAATGATTTCTTTTTTCTACTTGTTTCTTGGATAGGTTATAGGCTTTGTAATAATTACCTTTCTTATAGTTAACCAATACTCGCTTTTCTGAAAAAGACATTTTTTGAGAAAATATATTTCCAGAAAGTAATACTGAAAAAAGTATTACTAAATATTTACACCTTTTGAAATCAAAAGAAATATTTTTGAAAAACAATTGAACTTTCGCTTGAAAATAAATTAGCGAACCATGAATATTTAGATTCTGTGCTGTAGCTTTATAATACTCTAATACTAATTGCCTTATTAAAACGGTAGATGTTTTCATAGCTTTTTTATTTAGAAACAATATATGGTTAGAGTAAGTTTTTCTACATAGGCATTTTAGGCTCTTTAAGGTGTTTATTTACTAGTATAATTCGAGTTTACGAAAAAGGTACAAATCAGAATTTAAGAGCACTTTATATAAATGCAGTCTTTAAAATTAATTTACTTGGAAGTAAGAATAAGTAACCGATTAAAACTCTTTCCAAAAATGCACCCAATCAATAAGATTACCCCTGTATGTGCAATCAATAAAGCGACACCGAATATTAGGTAATTTATTGTTGTTCAGGTAAACGCTCAATGATAAATGATAAAAAAGCGCTGTTCTTGGTTCCCAACCACATTTGGGACAACTCAATACCAACCCTTCAAATTCATTTTCGATTTCCATACCTTATAATTTCATTAATAATCACTACTCATCCTAATTGCTCGCGCTCCCTTTTTTGTATCATTATCAGAATACAAAACATCTACCCTTCCTTCTTTATAGGCAGAATGCCAGTTACAATCCCAATGTGTTTTTTGTCCATTGCTTAAGGTATCGGGAATATCAAAAGGAATTTTGCATCCGTATGAGTGAGCAATCGCTCCAATTTTACCCGTAAAGAAGTCTTCGACAACATACATCCCTATTAAAAATCCGATGCCCAATCCTATTATTATTTTATACATAAACTATGTTTTTAAATTGAAATATTATTTGTTGTATTTAAGATATAATGAATTGCAATAAAGGCTGAGTTTTTCATTTAATTCTAGATTCTCCGGATTTATCCCATCGAATTCTATTTGATTGGTAACTTCATTAATATTTATTCGATCATTGAAGTATTGCTCTACAACCCATCCGGATATGAGAAAACCAAACACCACGCCTATTGCAACTTTTAATATACTTTTCATATTTACTGATTTAAGGTTTTTTCTACTTATAACGAAGTATCTTTGTATGAATCATACAATATGATCAGTCATTGTCTTCAATCAACTAACCTTATTATTTTAACAGGTATATTCGAAGTTTTCGCTAATTCAATAGTCTGTTTTGTCCCACGAGAAACACCATCCCAAAAAGCAATTATTAGATTCGAGTTTTCAACTATTTTTATGTTTCTTTTATGATACGCGCCACGGGCGTAGGAATTAAAATCAGGTAAGAATATATTCGTTTTTATATTATTAATTTTAGCCCAGCGTTCGGCATAACTATCGGGGCCATTAGCACCACCAGAAACAATAACAGACACTTGGTTTAAATATTTATTTAACTCATTGCTTACGCGTTTTTCATTTTTAAAGGTTCTACTCCCAATTACACCTATTTTCATATTCTTAATTTTAATTGTTTGATAATATATACCCGCAGAACTTGTACAAATCATACAAATTATTAAAAAAGTTTATTCACGTTATATTAAGGATATATTTAATTAGTAATAAAAAAATTATTGTAATTTTAGATTAAGTAATAACAAAAAAAATGGGGATATTAATAACAAATAACCGAAGATTAGATCTGGAAAACTGGCTTATACATAATGGGACATTTCCCGGATGGCTGCCATCTGCTCTAATCGGCACAGAAATTATTTACATTTTTTATTGTGAAAATAATGGTTCAATGGATTCTATCAGGTCAGGTGCAACAACTTTACTAATTCCTTCTAATGGTCATTCCATAAGAGTCGGATCGCAGAAAGGTGGAGTTATCGCAGCAATGAAGGATGAATTTAACAATGGACCTAAAATTGCAGGAAGACCAGTATTAATCGAACAAATAAAATACATTCGCTTTATCACACCCACTTCTATTCCGGGGACTTACAAGTTATTGCAGAAAAAAGAGAAAATGAAAAATGTAATTTGGCCTTGGGTTAAAGCAAATTTCACCATTGTAAATACTTCTGCTAGAGATTGGATTCCTTTTAGAACCGGCAAAGGAGAGCCAATTAATATTAATAGTTTTATAGATAGTATTGACCCAACATCATTATAACATATCTTAGAAATAATACTAAAATATAGTATAATTCAGAAACCTAACAGATGCTTTACTACATCGAAAAATGACCATTAGGAACTTACCAAACTATAAGACCACCTTAGACATCCGAGACTTATAACGAAACATTAAAAAACATTTATCATTTTTTGTTTATATATGATTATTAGCATTTGTACAAATCGTACAAATAGCTTAATTTAGGCCTATGCATATATCAAGAAACACCTATAAAGGATTAGTCGATAATAAAGGAATACTCAAGCTGTTGATATTAGAATTTTTAAAACAGTCTAGGTTCCCCAAAACAGTAATGGAGATCCGAAATCATTTATTGGAACAACCCGAAAACAACATTTTAACTCAGGATAAAGGCGTAGATGGAAATAGCGTAAGCAAGTATTTAGTTCAGCTTGAAAAGGAGCAACTCACTAAAAGGACAAGAAAAGACAATGCAGATAATTGGACTCTTCATGATTCTATTAATAGTCAGGAAGCAATAGAGGTTAAAGGAGAATCTTTAGCAATTTTAAGGGGATTATCAAAAATGTTAAAACCATATAGCTATCTTCCATTCTTTGATGACCTGAACGAATGGATTGACAACAACCAAAGTCAGTTACAAGTATATGAGGAAGAATTTAACAACAATAATAATATAACTGTTGATTTTGATGCAGTTAGAGATTTTACAGGAGATGGGATCATATCATTTCTGTACGACTCTATAAATGACCAAACTGCTGTTACATTTAAATATGTCAAATTCCCATTCGGAAACACTAAAGAAAAGAAAGTGACAAAGTTCACTAATTTCCACCCTTACATGCTCAAGGAACATGGAAAAAGATGGTATTTAATTGGCTATTACAAAAAATACGAAAATTTCCTGACCTTGGGATTAGATCGAATTGATTTAGAAGCAAGTGAAGGCGAAAAATTTGAGCGAATAGAATTTAACCCAACAAACATTTGGCAACATTCTATGGGCATATATACCAGATGGGAAGACAACAACAAGCATTGGAATTTTCACCCAGAAAAAGTGACTTTTCAAGTTAAAAATGGTGAACGATACAACAACATAGATTACCTCGTTTCCGACCCTCTTCATCCTTCTCAAAAACCTAATAAAGTTACAGCTGAAATGTTTGATAATGATGATTACGTGGAATTTTCTTTAAACGTTTTTATCGACACGGATCTGGTCAGGAAATTAAGGAGTATAGGTGTGCATAATTTAAAAGAAATAAATCCTCCTTTTTTGGATAAATGGGTAAGAGAGGATTGACTGTTGCATGAAAATTTAATTCGGTGTAACAGCTTGTACAGTTCATACATACACTTTCGTTATAGAGTTAAATCATTAAAGAATTATATTATGAAAGATATCATGAAAACATTTGCAGCCTCTATTGTGCCCATTACAAATCGATTAAACGCCTCAAGTTTGTCGCAAAGAGAAATAACAATTTTAAAACAAACCATTAGCGATATAATTAAAAAAGCAGGTGATTTGAATCCCTCAGGGTGCAGTATTGCCGCTTATAAAAAGTATCAATCACTTTTTCAGAATGAAGACATTCGCGATCGTACATGGCACCAACAACCAAGATTTGATCCAGGTAGAAGGCTATTTCATCGAGAACATTGCGAAACCGTGAGCACTATAAGAGACCTTTGCATAGCTGAGAATACCTATGAAGGTATTGTTCAGATACTGTTAGAGAGAATTCGAATTGTTTGGATTTTAAAATCAGAAGATAAAGTTCTGACTCAAAACGGACATCAATCTAATCGACCTGAATGGAGAGAAGCCTATCAAAAAGCTGAAATTGAGGTCATGCCCCCTATTAATGGATGGCCCATGTCTACTGATTAGTTTTTCAATTGAATAAATGTAATTAATCAATTTGACCTAACATTTTAAGATAAATACAGTGATTTTTTTTGCTACAATCATTAAATTAGTATTAATTTTTTTATCAAAAATTATAAATATAAACAAATCAGATGCAGCCAGAGTGCTTCCTATAGCCAATAATGAAAAATACTTTTGTGTCAAAGAGCACACATCAATAAGATTGGTTGGAAAACTAGATGCTACTTTAACATGGATAGCTGGATCAAAATTAGAAACCTGCAACAAAGTATGCATAACTCAAGGACCAGCTTCGAGGGAACAAAAAATTAATTCTTAAAAGGGGAAATAATTGAGGTACTAAATGTAGGAGACTTAACTGCAAAGATCCTTATTATAATAATTGCAGACTCCACCACCATGCATTGGACAAATCGTCTAGTCACAATCCCTTATTAAAACTTGAAAATACCGTAAATATTCACGTTCTATGCGCTGTATTAGTTTCGTCATAGAAGAATAATTATTTGGGTTTATTTCCATACTAAATAAGGGTGTTGTACTTAGCTCATTATAATTATGTATAGCTATTTCTCCCTCATAATCCTCTAATTTATCCAAAAGTAGCTCCCTTAGTTTTGCAGAGGAAACAATCTTCTGATGCCCAGCAATAGATGTATATCTCATCCACGCAATCCCTGCCATTTTTCTTTGCATAGAATTAGGATTTTTCTTTAGGGGAATTTCAATTTTTATCATCGTCTTAAATTTTATAATTAATTATTATTTGCAACTCTGCCTAACAAGCTATTCGGATATCTTCTTCACTTGCCCATCTTCTAATTATATCCCATTCCAAATTGAAGGGTTTTCTATTAAAATTACCTTTCACTTGCAAAATTCTTCTTCCCCTTACCTCAATGGTCAATAATGGAGTTTCGTTATTTTCGAGATCAACTTGTCTTAAAGAGAATATTTCACAATACCCACTTTTACAATTTCGTGCATAAGAGTAAACACAATGATTTAAGTTTCCTCCCTCTAGATAAAGATCTCTTAAATTTTTAAGTTGCTTTATAATGAAGCCATTATCAATTCCGATTTCGAAAAAATCAGAAATAGTAGAATTTTTAAATTGATTATATTTTTGCCTTCTAATTTCATGTTGTTTAGTTATTTCAACATGCCAATTCTCAGTTTCTTTTAGCACATTTTTGCAGGATTTTTGCTTCCAATTAATCTTTCTATTATCTAGATAATGACACTGATTAATATAATCCATTGTATCTCCTATGTTATCACTTGTTAACCCTTTATGATAAAACTGACTCATTGTTTTTACCCAAAACCCTGATTGTGCGAAGTTTCGAATATTCCTTAACACCCCCATTGCAAAACCTTTGTTGACGTCTAAGGATAAAAGACTTGAGTACACTAAACCTTCCTTTACAGACAAATCTAAATCTTCCTCTATGTTGAGAAAAACATGAGTTGCTTTTTTCGTTAATGGCAATGGTAAGTGATTGGCAGATTTTAAGCTGTTTCGTTTCAAAATGTGCACCAACCAACTTTTTTCTTTTAATGTTAAGTTGAAATAGTTCTGGATAAATAAATTTGACAACTTAAATCGACTAAAAATCATTTTAAAAATACTATGGGTACTGAACTTCTTAAGAGCTATCCACTCCTCTTCAAAAATATGAGGATTCACTTTGTATATTTCATATACCTTGAGTAAGTCTTTAAAAGAATAATTTAGAATATACTTATAATTAACAAACTGATTAAGCTTCACTATATATTCTGTAAACTTTTCGTGACTAATTTCATTTTCAATGGGAAAGCTAAAATGGCGTACCAACATTCTTTCGAACACCTTATTTAATTTCTTTGAATCTGCTGCAAATAGTCTAACTATTAATTCCGACCAAATAAAGAATACTTTGTAATTAACTAGCAGGATTTGCTCCGCTTTTCTTCTGCTCTCTAATTCCTTTTTTGGAAGTTTTAATGATAGTACATTTTGAACTGAAGGAATCAATTCTTGAAAAAGCTGTTTTGTGAAAATTCTTTGTTTAAACAGTTGAACCAAAAGAAAATATCTGTTTAGCAACAACTCTCTATCTCCGCTGCTATAATAGGACTTATATATAATCGACTCCCAAACCTCTTCGCTCAAGTTAATGGCTCCTATTTTCTTTGAAAAATAAATTAGTAGAGCACATACATCTGCACATTTTAACCATCTCCGATAAAGCAAGGTAACAGTATCGAAAGAAAATATGGGGATGTTTTTTCTAAATATTAACTTTTCATATTCTTTTAAAAATGAATCTATTTTTCTTGAGTTAACTGATGCAAGTATTGAACGTAAAGCAATTAGAAATCGTTCTTCCGGCACTTCCAATTGCATTGATTTTACGTTTGTTATTCCTTTTTGTTTGATTACTTCTTGAAGTTTTGTTTTGAATTTTTTTGTTTTCATAAGCTGCGTTTTTTAGTGTTAAACTTTATTGTTTTATGATTGGGATAAATTTTGAGTAGGGTTTATGGAGAAGAATTATTCACCGTGACCATTTTGAATCCCTTACGATTAAGAAGCGGAGTTTCAGCTTCAGTCTGTTAAGAGCCATAATTAGATTAAAAAAGGATGGTGTGCCAAAGAACTATATAGTTATACGATAGAACTTGTAAGAATCTTACAAAGACTATTGAACTACATAAACAATGCAGAACACCTAAATAGATACATGCCGATTTGCGCTCTGAAAATTAACTTCAATGTTTTTCTTAAAACTTTATAAGCTAAGAAGCTATTTGTATTTGTCAATAAAAGTATTTGTACAAATCATACAATAGCTATCAGTTTAATAGGTATTGCTCCTTAAAACAAAACGGCAACTTTCTGAATACATCTAACATAATAATTAATGGAAAATAAAATCGGTGACTGTACCCTTAACATACTAAGGCATTATACAGAGGTAATTCAGTAATGCCCTCCAAGCAGCTAATCTTTTACAGTCTAAAATAAAAACCAGAAAAAATGAAAACACTACTTATCATATTGACATTGGTCCCATCATATATTAAGGGGCAGCAAGAAATTATTGAATCTATAAAATTAGACTCTCTTATTTTTGAAAAAATTAATGACTACAGAAACAGCAAAGGCGTAGATAGTTTTGTGGCCTTCGAAGATTCGTTAATGCGCGAGTTTAGCTATAACCTAACGAGGGAGAATTCAAAAAAAGCAATGATTGAACACTCCAAAGACGATAAGTTTGAATACTATAATGCAGAATGTATTTATTCGTATCGCATCCATAATTCTTCTGTCGACAAAATAGATTATTACAAAAATATAGACCTTAATCATTGGGCTGATGCAGCAGTAGATGGATGGATTAACTCTCCAAGTCATGAGCATGCTATTTCACATCATTTTTATAAAGTAGCCACAATTACAACAAGAATTACATTCAATCGCAGCAAGTCTGAAGTGCTTTTTGTTGCAAGTTTTCACGCGTTGATTAATGATGGTAGCACTCTAAAAAACTATGTCTACTATGAATAAACAGTCTATGCTAAGAATAACAAACAAATATTTTATATAATGAAGAATTTAATAATAAACCTATTTCTACTAATATCATTTAACTCATTTTCTCAGGAGGTAGAAATTAAATCAGTTGAATTGGATAAAATGGTCTGGGATAAAATAAATGAGCGACTCATTTCAATCGACAAAAAACCAATAGTTGAATTTGAACAGGGAGAAATGAAAAGCTTTAGTACTAGAGTTTGTGAAAGACTAATTCCAGCAAATGCAGAATTTAGACATAGCCATAATGACAGTATTATCATTTACAGTGGTGGAGAATGCATATACACAAACACTACAATATCCACCAACGAAAACACCTATATTCAGTATGTAGAAAACAACAACCTTGAGGCTATTGCACAAGACATAGTAGATGCCTGGGTAGGATCAGAAAGTCATAGGATGGCTATTTCTGAGAACTGGTATGATTCAACAACGGTTTCGACAATTATACGGTACAACAAAAAAACGGGCTACTTTAAACTTGCTGCTGCATGGCATGAAGAAGATGACTTATGGGAAAATGCATTTAAAAATTAGACCAGCACTTGTATAATCTATACAAGCTCGTTTCGTTACATAAACAGTAATCCATAAAAACAAAACTTATGAAATCAATTGTCCTACTACTTTCTATCACTCTAATTGCTTGCTCCACGCCAACAGTAGAAATACAAAGGCCTCCTGGAGTTTCTGAATCAATACGCTGGGGAACCTACGAACATTATGCATTTAACCAAGGAAGAATGTACTTCAATAAAGACAGTAGTCTGATTCTAATAGTCCCCGAAAGAGCTAGATACAATGAACAATCAACCTCATTAATTGGGGCTAACGTAACAATAAATGAAGAATGAATAAAGGAAAATTAATCGAAGTATTAAGTATTTCGACCTATTCTGGCGAAGAAGACCGAATGATAAACTATCTCTCGGGCGTTCTTGACGAAAAACAATTAGATTACACAATAGACCCAATTGGAAACATCTATGTTACCAAGGGTGAATCTAAAAGCTATCCTTGTTTCGTTAGCCATACAGACACCGTACATAAAATAAATGAAAGATTAGAAGTTTACACCAATTCCGATGGACATCTCCAAGGGAGAGACTCTAGCGATTGGACACCTCTGGGGATTGGAGGCGACGATAAATGCGGTATTTATCTATGCCTAGAAATGTTGGAACAACTGGAATATGTTAAAGTAGCATTTTTTGTTGGAGAAGAAATTGGGATGATCGGAAGTAAAGAAGCGTGCCCAAAATTCTTTTCTAATGTGAAGTATGCAATTCAGTTTGATAGTCCTGAAGGAAACACAATGAGCATGACACTAATGCGTAAACCATTATTTGAACCAAAGAGTTTATTTGGGACTACTATAAGTCACGTTATTAAACAAAGGGGCATAACCAAATTACAACATCATCCCTATACTGATGTTTATCAATTAATGATTAAGTTCGATATTCCATGCCTCAACCTTGCAGCAGGCTATTATCAATATCATACACAAAATGAATATGTAGTAATCAATGATGTTGAAAATACTAGGAAACTAGCAATAGAATTAGTAGATTCATTAGAGAATATAAATTTCTTATTAGAAAATTAAATCGACAATAACCGCAATAAACAACTCAAAAGATGATATTTTTCATTGCAAGAAGTATAAATTTTTAAAAAAATAAAAACCAAAAACGTCGGCACCATTGAACCCCTTGATACAAAAATAAAGGATGTAGAACAGGTAATAAATAATATTGTAATGACTAACAAAGGTAAGCTCTAAACAACAAAGACTACTATGACTCCAAAACAAAGATCGTTTATCATTTTTCAGCAAGAATTCTTAAATCATATCCGTATCATGCACCCATTGGTAGAAGAGCATGAAGGTATCGTGAAGTTTAAAGAAATGGACAAGTGGTTCAACTATACCAACTTACCTCCATCTATTGAAAAAACAATAAAAGAAGGCTACGGGAAAACCTTGTATGGCAAATATCCTTTTTATTTGCAAGGAGAAGATTTTTTCGCCACCATCCCTTTTGCCTTATTCAATAGCGCGATAAATCCTGAGATTGCAGAGTTTATGAATCAAAGCGATTTCTCCAACTGGAAAATTATTCAAGAGGAAGGCATAGGCGGATATTATGGTCTTGTAGATTATGACAATGAAGGAAACATAATACCTAATGCGGAATCAGAAAGGTGGGGAGATGAGGAAGGAAACTACGGCTTATTTCATGATAATCCTGAGTGGGATATGGAATTAATACCAGAGAGTCGCGTGTATGAGTTTGTTCGTAATTTTAATTCAGATTCTTTGGATATTTTTGAGAGAACATCGCGAGAGCAAGGATTTTTCACCCCTTACAGTAAGCGATTGTTAAAATCCGTTTTTTATAACTCGTATGAGTTAATTCAATCTCACATAAATGGTCACATAGCACTTCACTCATTTGGGCATTATGTTAACCAGAAAAGAATAACTCTACCCCCTTATTTCCCAAAGGTTTACTTAAGAAATTTAACAATTAACGAAACCACATTTACACCTGAGCAGCAAAACTATTTTGATCAAGCTCTCCCAGCTGGAATTGAGCCACACAATGAAAACAGACGCTACTACCTACCGCAAGATTATTTAGATACTGAATTCTATCATACTGAAAGCTTAGAAGATTCGCTTCAATTTAAATGCGAGTATTTAGAAACTCAAGACGGTGATAGAATGATAAACTATCCTGCATACAGCATCTCTTCTGTAGTTTCTACATATTATAGTGAAACAAAAGAAATTTCATTATCTCAAATTCAAATTTCTGCCTTAGCAGCTCAATTTGGTTATGAGTTTGAAGATTTTTGTCAAGCTGTGCTATGTAAAAATCTAGGCTTTTGGTTAACGCAAGATTTATGTTCCTATCCAACTCAATGGTTCTTACGAATAGAAATGGAGTTTCTTCATTTTTACTCAGATTATTTCGCTAATATACTTTGCGAAAACGAAAACCAAAAAAACATATTAGCGCTTCTGGCTCTTCTAGGAACGTCAGAGCATCAGGCTTATTACAGAACACCAATTGAAATCGTATCGGAACGTACAAGCGAAATAATTGACAATCTGCCGTCTCTTCGAACAGATTGGAAACCTCACAAAAGAATAGAGGACATAGATAAAGATGACACTAAGGAAATACGTGAATGTTTGAAAAGCTTTATTCCCTTCGATGAAAACAAAAAACAACGTCCAGAACATTACAAACTGAGAGAGGTGCTTGACGTAAGATATTAACTGTATATCTTGATTAGTATTAATTACGATAACTGATTAATATCCGTATCACTTTAAACTTAAATAAAGAGCTACGCCCATCATTTATTATCGCTGAATAACTGAACACATTTTGTAAAATAAGAAGCCAGCTCCTTATTTTAAGGTTTTATTACCGTCTTAAATCAAAAAAAGCTTCTCATTGAGAAGCTTTTTTTGATAAGTTTATTTTTATCTTTTCTTTTTACCTTGTTGTTGCTTTTTCTGCATGTCCTCTAATCGTTTTTGAAAAGCAGATTGCTTTTTGGGCTTCTTTTTATTCTCCGCCAATTGCAACCTTAGTTTATCTTCATCAATCATGTATTTCTTAATTGCCCACATTATCCCCATATTCATTAGGTTACCACACAAATAATAATAACTCAAACCAGCAGAATAACTATTGAAGAAAAACAACATCATTATCGGGAAGAAATACATGATAATTTTCATGTTTGGCATACCTGGCTGACTTGTGTTCATTTGACTGCTATTCATCAGTGTATAAAACAATGTCGAGATAGCCATTAATATTGCAAACAAACTCATGTGATCACCATACAAAGGAACATCAAACCCAAAATCCCAAACGGAATCAAATGAAGATAAATCATCTGCCCATAGGAAAGATTCATGTCGTAAATAAATACTAGAAGGGAAGAAACGGAAAACAGCCAGCAAAATTGGCATTTGAATAATCATTGGCAAACAACCAGCCATAGGATTTACACCCGTAGCCTTGTAGAGCGCCATGGTTTCCTTTTGCTTTTTCATTGGATCTTTCTTATCGACATACTTCTCATTGATCTTGTCAATTTCAGGCTTTAAAACACGCATCTTC
>JAQWQH010000127.1 GCA_029244805.1 Flavobacteriales bacterium | reverse complement strand
ACATTTTCTAAATAATACTGAGCAGTATCAATTTCTCTTGCTACTTCAAGATCAAAAATAGTGAGCGAGGTATCCTTTAGTGAAAACCCCATTTCAAAAGGTCGAATTCCTGCAAATTGGGATTCAAAAAAGCGCATGTCTTTTTTTAAAGAACTTTTCTCACTCAAATCATCCAGTACATAATTATTTGTTTCTAATTTATTAATACCAATTATAGAGATTAGCAATAAGAAGGAAGTAATTACTAGTGTATGTTTTTTGTATTTGAAAATTGCATGAAATAAGGGAGTTGTTATTGTATTCCATTTTTCTTCCTTTTTAACATTGCTAGTATATTTTTTTGTTTTCGTAATACAGATAGCTGAGGGCAATACGGTAATGGAAACAAGCCATGTTATCATCACACCAACAGCAGTTGCAATTCCAAAATTTTGAATAGGTGGAATGTCTATAAAATATAAGGAGATAAACCCAATTGCGGTTGTTAGAGCGGTTAAAAAAGTGGTTCTGCCTATTTTTCTAATAGTATTGTTTACAGCCTTGTATTTATTTTTTTCGATCAAATATTCTTCATTATATCCTGTTAAAATATGAACCGAGTTGGATATCCCAATGATAAATAGAAGGGTTGGAATTAATGTCATTAATAAATCAAGTGCACCAATAAAAACTTGAATTAATGTCATTGTAAAAATTAGAGAGGTTAGCAATATTAAAAGAGGAGTAGCCACGCTCCAAAATCTTCGAAAAGTAAAGATTAAAAACAGTATTAATAAGAGTGATGTAGCACCTGTGAGTATTATCATTTCCTTGTTTACTGTAGTTACATAATAATTTTGCGTTTTTATTTTTCCTGCAACATGAAAGTCATCATAATTGAATGCTTTAAGAGTGTTTTCTATCTTATCTATAAGGCTATCATTTGCTGATGCCGATATGGATACATCCTTGGTCAAATAAATTAGAACGGAAGTAGTATCTGGAGAGAAAAAGGATTGAAAAAAGTCATTTGTATTGTATATTTTCTCCTTGTCTTCCAGCAATCTTTCCGATTCGTTCAGATGAATAACGGGAGCATTAATGTACCCTACAATAGGTACTTTGATTATTTTTTTTAGTGTTGTTGGAGATAAAATATTCTCAACATGTTTTAAGCCTTTTAAAGTTTTTGTCGTACTGTCTATCAAATTAAGAAAGCTTGAGTTGAAAATACCCTTACTATTTTCAATTGCAATGAGAATAAAATTATTGTCACTTTCGTAAGTTTCTCTATGTTGGTGGTAATAGATTAAATCAGGATCTTTTGGATCGAAAAAATTTTCAATGTTATAATCGATTTTTAACTGCAATAATCGGGGAATAGAGGCGGCAGTTAGTATTAAAACAATTAGTAGGATGGACCAAGGTAAGTACTTGGAAGAAACTATTTCTTTTTTGTTCTTCAATGGATGCAATGTTTTAGTTTATTATTTATATTGAGTTATTTTTTGAGAATATGAAAATCAATAATAAAATAAATGCCCTTTTATACCATTTTGATTAAATTCTAATGTTGGTGCAGGAAATTTTAAAAACCCAAAGCTACCAAAAAGTAATTTGAAAAATTTTCTTTTGTATTCAATTTTGGATAAATCAGCATCGAAACTTAGGTAAAACTGTCTGTATCTTCTGAGATCCATACATATAGGATTGGTAATGCACCAATCTGCACCAATATTTCCGGTAACCATCTCCTCTGCACCGTATCCAACAGCCACATTCAACCAACTTGGAAAATTGGATTCGTCCCTCAAAAAATCTTTTATATTTAAACTCAACCAATAGGTTTGACCATTGTAATCTTTGAAAACTCGCTCTGTAAAGGTGCTACCGAGTAAATTTGGTCGATAAGCTGCAAATTCAGTTTGATGTGTCGAAAACTTGAGCTTAACTCTTTGCTCATCCCATACAAGGCTTTGGCCTACTGCCATTAAAGTGCCTGAAGTGTTGGCTAGCATATCATAACTTGAAAACCCCCATTTATCTGAATAGCCATCCAACATTTCAACTCCTGTTAAATATAAAAGCCCTAGGCTACCTCCCCAAATAGTTGCTTTGTTTTTTTTTGCTCCGCTCCATTTTAAAGCTTCTATACCTGCTATGCCAACATAATAGGACACCATTGCATGTCCTATTTTATCTACTTGCATCCATTCTTTACCATCATTAAAAAAGTGAAATTTTCCTGTAGAATAATTTTTGTACCAGACTTCGTTTAGTAATGTCAACGAGGAAATTGTTCCAATGCATTCGCTTATAATAACTGTATTTAGTCTTTTTTTTATGAGTGAATCGGGATAATCTAATATTTTCATTTCTTGCCCTTCACATAGGAACGAAATTATGATAAATAGCAAGAGCGAAGTACGTTTCATTACGAATCAAATATAGTTGAGTAATTTGAATCTCATATTTAATCAATTGAATTATTTAATAAATTGTCAATAACAATGTCTGTAACATAACAGTTTTAAAGTATTTTTTGTATTATTTTTGATTGTGAATTTTTCGAAAGCAAAAGAATACATAGTTAATCGTTTGGTAAAGGAGTTGCCTAAAAACCTTTTTTATCATGCTGCTCACCATACCTTTGATGTTGTTAAGCAGGCGCAAACGATCGGCAAGTCTGAGAGGATTTCAAATGATGAAATGTTAATTCTGCTAACTGCTGCTTATTTTCATGATTCAGGTTTTTTATTTAAGTATCAATCTAACGAGTCAGAAGCTGTTAAGTTAGTAAGAGAAGTTCTTCCTGAAATGGAATATAATAAAGAAGAAGTTGAAGAAGTTTGTAAAATAATTTTAGCCACAAATATCAATGTTCAACCGAAAACATTATTGGAGCAAATTATGTGTGATGCTGATCATGACTATTTTGGTAGAGAAGGCTATTCTAAAACGGCGAATAATTTAAGAAAAGAACTGGAAGAATATGGAGATAAGTTTGACGATAAAGAATGGTTAGAAGTCCAAATTAATTTTTTAGAAGTTAAACATCAATATTACACAACGACTTCCAAGTTAAATCGAACCCCGAATAAAAATAAAATTATAGCATCTCTCAAGGAAGCGTTAATTGCATAGGTCTGAGCAAAGTTTTTTTTACAGCTTACTGAGAAAACCCCATAAAAAAAGCAGCTTTATAAGTATGAAAAATAGCCGGTTTTGATGAAAGGTTTTTATGATCAAAGGGCTGTCTTTTTTTTAAGTCTTCATTTTCGAGTCAACTAGATTAGGTAAGTTATGAGTTTCTTTTCAAATAAATGCCCATTCTTTATTTCTTGCAATTAAACTTCTATAATTGAAATGCAAGTGGAGAAAAGGAAAATATTGTAAAGCATAGAAAAATTATCTTTGGAGATATTTAATTCACTTTTTTTTCATGCCTCGAGATCTAATGATATTCAGTAATATTTATGTATTTTCGCTGCGCGAAAATTAACTATCACGAAATAAATAATTTACTGATGAAAAAACAAAAACAAACTGGCGTTAAGGAATATAAAATCCCTGTACTAGGATCGCTTGGGTTATTAGCGCTTGGCGATGTTGGATTGAAAATGTGGAGAGAGAAACGTGACATTGAATCAGCAAAGCAAAAGAAAAAATCAGGAAATTCAAAATCAAAAGGAGATGAGTAAGAAGTTAGCTAAAAAAGTACTTGTAATAGGCTGGGATGCAGCAGATTGGAAAGTTATAATGCCTCTTGTAGAACAAGGAAAAATGCCAACGTTGGCAAAGTTTATGTCAGAGGGAGTGCATGGTGCAATTAAAACATTAGATCCTCCTTTATCTCCGATGTTGTGGACTTCCATGGCAACGGGGTATAGAGCAGATAAGCATGGTATTACAGGCTTTGTTGAGCCGCTTGCAGATAATTCTGGACTGAGACCTGTAACTTCAACATCAAGAAAAACAAGAGCAATATGGAATATTTTGCATAACCAAGGTATGAAGTCGAATGTTGTCTCCTGGTGGCCAAGTAATCCTACAGAACCTATAAACGGTGTAATGGTGTCTAATCATTACCAGACTGCAAATAAACCTTTGAATGAAGATTGGGAAATGCCTGATGGCACTATTCATCCTGAAAGTATGAAAGATATTCTCAGTGAACAAAGGGTACATCCAGAAGAATTAACAGCAGCTCATTTACTTCCTTTTATGCCAAATCTTAAGGAAATGGATAAAAAGAAAGATAAACGTTTGAAGTCTGTTGCAAAAGTTTTAGCTCATGCTTCTTCCGTGCATGCAGCATCTACCTATTTGCAGAGGGAAACAGAATGGGATTTTATGGCCGTTTACCATGATGCAATTGATCATTTCTCTCACATAGCTATGAAGTTTCATCCTCCGCAAAGACCGGGTATTGGCGATGAAGTATACAATAACTACAAGGATGTTGTGGTTTCGGGTTATATGTTTCACGACATGATGTTAGAGCGAACATTGAGTCAGTTGGATGATGATACAACAGTGATTATTGTTTCTGATCACGGTTTTCATTCCGATCATTTGCGACCAAAATACTTTAT
>JAQWQH010000266.1 GCA_029244805.1 Flavobacteriales bacterium | reverse complement strand
TTTCTATTACAGGAATATCTAATTGTAAAAGAGTTCTTGGATTAATGGCCATTTTTTGAATAATACCTTCCAGTCCAATATGTTTTATCAGGTGTGTACAAGCAATCGGGAAGGCAGTTTGTAAGCCAATAATACCAAATTCTGCTAAGCCAAATTCCTTTTGTTTACATTCTATGTCTTGTGGTGTATGATCGGATACAATGATATCTATCGTACCGTCTTTGAGCCCCTCAATAAGCGCTTCTGTGTCTATGCCTTCTCTTAGAGGAGGTAAGGTCTTGTAATTTGAATCAAAACCTATAAGTTCTTTGTCTGTTAAGGCAATTTGATGCGCTGCAATTTCGCATGTTACATTTAATCCCTCGCTTTTTGCTTCGTTAATCATCGTTACCGCATTTACTGTAGAAATGGTAGAAAAATGAATTTTGGCTTCATTGTAAGAGGTCAGAAACAAATCTCTTGAAATTTGCAATTCTTCTGATAATGTAGGGATACCCTCTAGCCCCAAGGTAGTGCTTACTTCGCCTTCATGCATCTGTCCATTGTGAGAAAGGCTTTCGTCGTTAGCAAAGCTAATAACCAAACCGCCAAAGTTTTTCGCATAGAGCAGTGCTCTAGACATAAGACCTGAACTTTTAATTGCTTTTTTGTTATCTGAAAATGCAACAGCTCCTGCTTGTTTCATATCAAATATTTCGGCTAATTCTTTTCCTTCTAGGTTATGACTCAATGCTCCAATTGGCAGCACATCCACAATGTGGTTTTTTGTTTTGGACTTGACAAATTCAATGTCCGTTTTTGAAGAACGGGTAGGAGTTGTATTTGGCATAATTGCTACCGAAGTAAATCCTCCTTTGGCGGCAGCATTTGCTCCTGAAATCAAATCTTCTTTGTATTCTAATCCAGGTTCACAAAATTCAGCATGCATATCCATCAAGCCGGGAGAGATGTGCAAGTTCTTCTTTTCAATAACCTTGTCTGCAGATTCAGGTAAGTTTTTTCCAATATTTTTGATGATTCCATCTTCAATGAAAACATCAGTGGTTTTTCCATTGAACGAAGAATTTGGATCGATAACTGTTGCTCCTTTAATTAAAATTTTCATTTCCTTTAATTTTAAATATCATTTCCATAATCTGGTGACAACTATTTCTAATCCTAAAAGAATTAATCCTATTAGGATACATTGCCACCAATACTGTTTTCCTTGCACGAGTTCACTTACATTAATAGATGAAGCACCATCTGCCCCCTCTATTATTTTAGCTTGATATCCGATTGGAGATCTGGCCAGTAATTCAGATAATTCTTCGGAGGTATAAAAACTGAAGTCCGATTCACTTCTGTCATAGTTAAAACTAAAACCTCCGATTGGGTTTACACCAGCAGTAATATCATAATGTCCTGAAGTAGTGACTTGATCATAGAGTAATAAGTTTGTTTCGTTTTTCATCTTTCTTACTTCGGGAATAAATTCTATTTCTTCAGTAGTTGATTTTATTGTTAGTTTTTCCAAATCAGATGGTATTTCCTGAAAGGTAATAGTATTATCTTTACCTATAACGTACGATAATGTAGAACTAGGTTGACTAAATTCCCCAATCCTAAGCAAGGATGCTACAAATAATGCATGCTTAGGAAAGCTTGATGCATCGCTAGTTAATGGAGTGGAGCAGAAGTAAAAAGTTCCTTTCGCAACTTGGGAATAACTTAAAAACGAATTGTCATTTTGAAGTTTCATAAGGTAATCGGTTCCTGAGGAATTGGGAAATGTTATTGCATAATGCTGATTTACTTTTGGTAAATCTACATTATCAGGTATTTTCTCAAAGACATCCTTGTAAATAGGGTGTTCTAGGTTTAGGTAAGAAACTTTCGTTCTCCCAGTATCTAAAGCTAAGAGATTGGCTCCCACCATGGTTTGTAATAAATTTTTGTATGTGTCTAAGTCAATTGCGGAAGAAGGAAACACCAATAGGCTGCCTCCTTGCTTGGTGTAGTTAATCAATTCAGATGAAAGTCCTGTCGAAATGCCGATGAGTCCCTTCGTGATGATTAAATCATACTGATTAAGCGTAGAAAAATCGAGCTTACTCAAGCTTTTTGAAGTAAACTGATAGAGATTGTTTGCTTTAAAAAGATTAGCTAAATATCCGAGTGTATCATTTGCATCTGCTTCTTCCACCAACTCAAGAACATTAACTTTGTCTTCTATAGTGTAAGAGAAGAAGTATTCATCGTCAAAAAGCATATCTGGATCAGGGTATTCAGTTAAGTAGAGTTTACAGTGCTGCATTCCTTTTTTAGCAACTGTAAATGGAACGATGCAGTTGGATTTGGAGTATTCTGCAATTGTAAAGTTTCCAAAGCCTTGAATGTCTCCATTGATGGATAATTCGATTTTAAACTCGATAGGAGAATCTGTCTTATTTACAACCCTAGCATAGATGTTTTCTTCACTAGCAGTTTTTCGGATAGGTGATTTAAACCAAATACTATCAATATACACGTTACCTTTTCCTTGTTGTTGGTATGGCAACAACAGGATTTCTAGAGAAGAATCATTTTTTACATCATCCAATTGGATATTATTTTTTTGAAAATCAGATAACCAATATAGCGTTTTGTTTCCTTCTCTTTCCAGCAGTGCATCCGATTGTCTTAAATAAATTTCGTTAAGTCCTCGAGCAACATAACTTGGTTCGATTTCTTCAACTAAATTTATAAATTCATCTTTACTTATTAACCTTTGATGGCGCGCTTCTAAATCATTTGTTATCACTTGAAAGCGATCTGTGCCTTTATAGCCCTCTGCAATTTGGATAGCTTGTTCTTTGGCTAGGTCGAGTAGATATCCATTCTCGCCTTTTGTATCCATACTGTGAGAGTTGTCTATATAGACGCTTATCGATGAATCTCCATGCTGTATTTCGTTTTCTAAGGGGATATAAGGTTGTGCGAAAGCTAGCACGAGAAATGCAACAAGCAGTAAGCGAATAAGAAGTATCAAGAGGTGTTTAAGTCGCGACTTACTTTTTGTTTCTAGCTTTACTTCTTTCAGTAATTCAATATTGGAAAAGTAAACTTTAGTAAACTTTCGAAAATTAAATAAATGAATGATT
>JAQWQH010000109.1 GCA_029244805.1 Flavobacteriales bacterium | reverse complement strand
TAGAAGATGCATTAAAAATGGATCAAAAGAAAGGTTTTGAAGATGCGCTCATTCGAATTAGCATGGTTACAATTCAAAACAAGGAATATTTATTATGGACCCATAATCATGTTATTCTAGATGGATGGAGTGTTGGAATACTTATTCAAGAATTTGTTAATCGGATTAATTCAAAGGATTTTGAGGTATGGGAAAATGTAAATGATCAGCTTAAAATAATTGAATTAGAAAATGCATATAAAATTAAAAAGCCTGACTCCAGTAAAATATATAAAGCAACTGAAATAAAGGCAAATAGAGTAGGTGTTGAAAATGGCTTTGAAGTCGTTAATGTAGATTTTGAACACAGAGGACCTTCCATTGAAGCATCCAAACTTCAAGAATTCAAAGTTACTAAGCAACTTTTTTTATGTGGGTTGGTTGGTTTAGTAGTCAACTCTTTGGATACAAGAAATACTATTTATTTTAACAGCATTTCTTCCGGCAGAAATAATTTAGGCGAAAACATTGAAACAGCAGTTGGATTATTTATTAGGAATATACAGATTTCCATTCCGGAAATTGTTAACTCAACATGGGGGAAATACTTTAATTCATTAAAGAGTGGCTTTGAAAAGGTTCTCATCGATGATTTATCAGATAGTTTAGATGTCTCTGAGAATTCTAGCGTTTCAGATGTTCTGTTTATTTATGAAAACTACCCTTATGACAACCTTGAAACGAATTCTTTTAAATCTAAATTAATAGATGTAAAAGAAGTAACAGGTTACCCTCTAACAATTTGCGTGTTTCCAAGTGATGAAAGCTTTAAACTTCGAATCGTCTATGATGCTAATAAATATACAAAAGAGTTTGTCGATAGTTTAATTGAAAAATTTGAATGGTTTTATAAATCAGCGATTTCATCGAATAATGAGGCGGTAATATCTTCTTTAGAAAAACAATTATCTAACACTTCCCTAAAACCAGAGGTATTAGGACTAAATAATCTAACAAGTTCAGAAATAGAATCAGTAATTACAAAGAAGTTAAGTGTTGAGACTATCGAGAATGGTTTACTTTCGGATGTTTTTAGTAAAAGTATATTTTCTCAAAGTGCACCTGATTTAAAGGTTTTTGAAAATGAAATAAATTATCTTGTAAATAAAATCCCAGTAAACACAAATTCTAATTGGGATGATTGTTTCACATCAGACAAAGGAGAGTTTAAACATCAGTTTATATTTCTAGAAAACCTTTTGGAAGAGGAAATATTTTTTCGATTTGGATTCTATAACCTTCAGAATATTTATAATTCGAATTACAATTTAGTATTTATCAATGGAGGAATTAAGCTGTTATTACGAGTTGAAAAAGAATGGAATTACGATCAACTAAAGAAAGGTTTTGAAGAGCAATTTCTCCGATTAGGGCAGATTTGTAAAAATCAAGAAAATCATATAGAACACTTGAATGTGGACCTATCCAATTTTGCTTTTTCCAATGAACCAATTTCTAATATTGATGAATTAGGTTTCGATGAATTAGATGTGGTTTTGCATCCGTCAGCAAAAAACGAATTTGTTTTAAGCTACCGTGGAAACATTAGTGATACTTATATTCATGAATTAACTTCTTATTTAGCCAATAGTTCTGAGTTGACCAAGAACAAAAAAAAATCAATTGAAGTTAATTTCACAAAGAAAGATACGGACAAGTCTACATTTTTGGATCATTTTGAACATCAGGTTATTAATAATCCGAACAAGAAAGCGGTCCAATTTAATGAGCAACATTTATCCTATTATGAGTTAAACGAATTTGTAAATAGTTATGCAAGTTTAATCACTCACAAATATGATTTGGCGAATACGACTTTTATTGGAATAGAAATGAAACGCTGCATTCAACAATTGATTGCCATATTGGCTATTGTTAAACTGGGTAAGGCTTTTGTTCCGATTGATTTGAATTGGCCTGAGGAGAGAAAACTATTAGTTTTTCAGCAGGCAAAGCTTAAGGTTGTTTTAAAAGAATTTTCTCTGGACGAACTTAAGAAAGCGTATGGTGGAGATGACATTTCAAAGGTTTCAATCAAGGGGGATTCACCAGCATATTGCCTTTACACCTCCGGATCTACGGGAATTCCAAAAGGATGCGTAATAAAACACGATTCATTTCTAAATTATTTACATCATTGTGAAAATCAATATTTTAATGATTCCAGGGGAAACATTCATGTATTCACATCTCTTTCTTTTGACTTTACTTTAACCTCATATTTGGGAGGTATCTCATTTGGCTACACAGTTGTACTAGAGGATGAAGAGCTTTCAGCATATGAAAACTTAAAAAATTCTATTCTTGACAACGCTTCCAATGTGGTGAAAGTCACACCTTCTCATATTTCATTAATTGAAGAAGATTGGCTTAACCAATCAAGTCCTAAACTTTTTATTGTGGGAGGTGAAGCGCTCAAGAATTCGCAGATTAATAAGATATTGAACAATAGCAAACATCAATTAATAAATGAATATGGACCAACAGAGGCCACTGTTGGATGCTTAACCTCAAAAATTTCGCTAAATGGACTCCCATTTATTGGACGACCAATAGATAATATGAGAGCGATAATATTGAACGATATCCTTGAGCCAGTTGAATATGGCATTGAAGGAGAGTTGTTTTTGGTAGGATTGGGGCTTTCGGAAGGCTATCTAAATGATTCGGAAAAAACAAATGCTTCCTTTGTGAATTTGCCGTTTTACGATAATATAAGAGCTTATAAAACCGGAGATATTGTAAAAATGCAAAGGGACGGTAGTATGATGTTTATGGGAAGAAAAGATTCCCAATTAAAATTGAATGGATATCGAATTGAAGCTGAGGAAATTCAAACCATAATTGAGCAATGTGTAGAGTTGAATTCTGCTTTGACTGTTATAAATCAAAACAATTCAAGTCAGCTTATCTGTTTTATTGAAGGTGGTTTTGATAGTCAGTTTTTAAGATTGGAATTGGCTAAAAAAATTCCTCAATACATGATTCCTGTTAAATTTATTTCTGTCAATAATATCCCGATGACTGCGAATGGTAAGCAGGACCTAGAAAAACTGCTAATTCAAAACTCTGTGGAATTAAATTTAAATCATAAACTTACTGAAGTTCATAGTATTGACTTTAATGAAACTTTTCGCAAATGGATTGAGATACCTGAAGCCTTGAAAGAAATATTGAATGGTATTCACATTAAAGAATATGGATGGAGTTTGTTGACACAGCAAATAGAATTTTTAGAAAAAGTAAATTCACTATTGACTTCAAATAAAAAATCAACATCTTCGGGGTTAAAACCATTTGTAACAAGTTCATTGCAAATAGCTGAAAATAATCAAGAATTTTCTCCGGTTGAGATTAATCTTGATAAAATGTTAAATGAACCGTGGAATCTCTTCATAATTAATAAGGCTAATATTGTATCATCCGACGTAGTTTATAATTGCGTTAAATTACTCAGAGAAAATAATAAAAGAATTCCTGAAACATTTAATAGCTTAATAGCTAACACCATCAATAGACTTATTGGTTTGCAGAATGAAGAAACAACTTTTGTGGACTTGGTTAATCTTCAATCATTGAAAAACCTAAAGAATGGATCGCTTGCAATAGTTGAGGAATGGTCACAAGAATTAGATATCCCTGTTATTATTGAAAAGACCAATCTAGGTCAATATCTGCTTGTTCTTTGCGACAATGCTTCCACTAATTTGAAGGATATATATGGGAATTATCAAATTGATAATCTACCAGCAAAGATTCCATTTTATACCAAAAGTGAACTATTTGTTGGCTATAGGAGGGATGAGTCAATATATATAAAAGAAGATACTTTCATTAATAGATTCAATAATCATTTTAGCAGTCAATGTATTGTCGAAAACATCTTAATTAATTTTCCAGTATTAAATCATGGATATTGCACAGAGATATATGGAGATTTATACTTTTTATATGAAGCAGGAGATACTCAAATAGGTGAGGAGTTAAAAGAATATTCAAGAGACAACTTGCCGTTGTGGAGTCAGCCGGATTATTTTATCGAATCCACAGACTTTAACGTTTTTATAGAGGAACTGAAAAATTCAAAGAATAATGATGATTTAACTTCTAGTTTCAGTAATTTCATTCAATCTCATTTATTAGAATTCGATTATCTTAAAGGTCAGTATGGATTGATTGAACAAGGAGGAGATTCCATCACAGCATTAAGAATTGTGGGCCGTTTGCGAGCTAAGGGGTTTGATGTTGAAATTTCAGCCTTACTTAATGCTACCTCACTTGAATATTTCTTTTCAGGGTTAGCAAAATCAGAGCTCAATTCTTTACAATTAGAATCTTCAGATTATTTAACTCCAATACAAAAATGGTTTAGATCGGAGTATATTGGGGATAAGAATCATTTCAATCAATCAATTCTTTTAGAAGTGCTTGTTCCAATTGATGAAAATCAGTTGAAAAATGTTTTGCAAATTACATTGAATGCTTTTCCTGTTTTTTCAATGGTTTACAATAACGGTTGGAAAGGGGGTTTAAGTCCAGTAGTTACAATTAAACACTGTAATTCTGAATTAGAAGTAACAGAGTATTGTAATCAAATACAAAAGTCATTCAACCTTGAGATTGGACCAGTTTGTGGAGGATCTGTTATTTGTTTTGGTGGAAAAACACATCTCTTTATTTCAATAAACCATTTTTATTGCGATGGATTTTCATGGCGATTAATATTGGATCAATTGCAGAATACATTGCAAGGAGGAGCGGATGACAACCGTTCGTTTGAGGTCTTTGGGAAAGTTGATCATGCTATGAAGGATTTGTATGAAATGAATAAGAGTTCTTCTAATGAATTTTATGGTGAAACAATCTTAAATCCATTTATTGATTGGAAGCCATATACTTACAAAGAGTCATTGTACACAGAAATTGAATGGTCAGAAGATCAAACAAAATGGTTTCTTGAAAATAACACCATAGGTAATTCAATCAATGAAAAGTTTCTTTTCATTGTTTTGTGGACTTGGAATGAACTTATGTTACCGCCTGCTACACCCTTTTTTGAAACGCATGGAAGGTCATACAATAATATTTTTGAATTGTCGGATTCTGTAGGGTGGTTCACTCAGTTTTATTCGGTTTTCTCTCAAAAATGGCCAGAAAAAGACAAATTAGTTGAAGAAATTTCAAAAGAAGTTAAAAATTTACCCGAATTCGGTTTAACCTATATGGCACATGCTAATTGGAAAAAACCACCGTTTCCAATGTTGTTAAATTTCTTGGGAAATTTTGATGAAAATTGGGGAGGAATAGCAAAACCATCGAACATTGATCAGGGAGAAATGACGGCTCCCGAGAATATGGTAATGGGAATGGTAGAGATAAACGGAATGATTATTCAAGGTCGTTTAAAATGGATGTTCAGGTCACATCGGAATTTTCCAATTGAAAAATTTGAAAAACAATTTAATTCTATCCTAAATAGTTTAAATAAAATTGAAGAAAATATTGATGATCTAGATGAATCGATTTCAAAAGATGATATTGACACTATCAACGATTTGTTGGGAAATATTAATTTATGAAACAAGAAGATATTCAATCAATTGTTCCATTGTTGCCCTCGCAACAATTTATTTTAACATCATCATTAAACAGTGATTCAGATACTTATGTCCAGCAATTAAGTTTTAAGGTGAAAAAATATTCTTGGCTAGAAATTGAAGCTGCATTAACCAAACTTATAGACGAATATGAATGTTTTCGTTCAGTAATTTTATACGAAGGATTAAAGCAACCTGTTTTTGTATCTACTAAAAATATCTTTCCAAAAATTGATCGGCAAAGTATAAATTTTCAAGATTTTAATGCGATCAAATTAAAATTACGTAAAACGTCTTTTGACTTTCAAAAAGAGCCTTGTATTCGCTTTGATTGGTTTGACTGCGGCGAAGAAAACGTTTTTTGTATAACAAATCATCATATTTTGTTTGATGGATGGGGTAAACAGAAACTCCTAATAGATTTTGTACAGTTTTTAGAAAACCCAGCAAAAACAGTTAATACAAAATACAACAAGAATTGGTACGATGCTTATAATAAGCTAGATCAAAAACTTGCGATTAGTCAATATGAAAAATATCTATTGAATTTAGAAGAGTATGCAGAATTAACCAAACATTCAATTGAATCAAAAAAACAATTAACCATTGAAGATGAAATTGACGCTGATAAATTTGCGGATAATGCGAAATCACTTGGGTTGACTTTGTCCGAATACTTCAATTTTGTTTGGAGTTTTTTTATTTCTAGATATACTGGTTCTGAGAATATTCAATATGGAGTTGTAAAACAAAATGGATTAATTGAAACAGTAAAAAATGGTTTTGGGCTAGGAATTCAAACCTTGCCATTTCAATGGACGCTAAATTTGAATAAAACGCCGCAAGAGCATTTAGATGAATTTAAGTCTCGGGAGCGTTCCGTAGCAAGTTATTATTATGCGGATACTACCCACAAGATTTTTCAAGGGAAGCAATATTCATTTTTAATGGCATATGAGAATTATCCTATTGAATCCGGATTGGACGATTCAGCATCTGATTTTAGCCTTATTGATTCTCATGATTTTTCAGAATTTCCATTAAGTCTGGCAATAACCCCTGGTGCTTCAACTCTCAAGTTTGATTGGCACTTCAATACAAGTTTCCATCCGACCGAACAAATAGAATATTTACATAAAAAGTTTCTTGAATTTTCAACGGAGTTTGACAGCTACTTGCATATTCCTGTAAAGTCAATTTCTATAATTTACACAGAGAAATATAGCGTTAAAGAGGATATCGTTATTAGTAGGGCTTCATTTTTTGAAAGGATTGAAAATCATTTAAAAGAACGGGGCTCACTGCAGCTATTTAAGGAGCTCGTAACTAAATTTCAAAATAATAATATCAAGCGAATTTGGCATTTTGGAGATAAACACTTGAATACTGGAATTCTTATTTGTGCAGCCTGGAAATGTGAGGTTGAAGTTGTAATGATCAATGAGAAAGAGACAGATGCGTTTGTTGAAGCTTTGTTTACCATAAAAAATCCAGATATAATATTCAGTTCAATCATTGATAACCGAATTGGAGACTTTATCCATTTAGATAAGATAACAGCGTTTGAATGTATTAAAAATGAGAAGCTTCATGTCAACTCAATCGCTATATCAATATGCACTTCTGGTTCAACTGGAGTGCCAAAAGTCGTGCACCTTTCATTTGAGAATTGGTTAATTTTCTTAGAAGCATTGGACAGCAAATTACCTTGGAGAAAGTCAGAAAAATTTGGGATTGTTGCTCATCCAGCTTTTGATGTTGGAGTGGCTGAATTTATTTTTCCAATGTGGAAAAATTGGGATTACAAAATAGTTTCCAAGGATGATATTACAGATCCTGTTAAATTGAAATCAGTGTTTTCTGAAATTACTGCTTTCCATATGGTTCCGGCCTTGTTGGAAAACTACCTTGACTCTAGCACTAGCGATAAGAGCGAGAAAATCATAATGACTGGCGGTGACAAAGTTCCTCAACGCATTCAAAAAAAGTTGGCTAACAAGTTTCCGATCTCTAAACTCTTCCAATTTTATGGTCCATCCGAATGCTCCGTTTTCGCATTAGGATTCGAAAATAAAGGTCAATTTCACGATGCTCAATTACCAATAGGATCTTCTTTAAGCCATGCCAATTTATTTATTGTAAATAAGAGTAATCAAATTAGTCCACCTTTTCAAGAAGGTGAAATAGTTATCGGAGGAAAGGCTGTTGGTTTAGGATATGCTAATTCTGAGAGTCCTTCTAAATTTACTCTTTTTAATGGAGCTAAAGTATTTAGAAGTGGTGATATTGGATACAGAGATCAGTTGGGGAATTTGTTTTTTTTAGGACGAAAAGATCATCAAATAAAAATAAATGGTCAGCGAATTGAATTAACTCGAATCGAATATGCTTTAAAAGAATGGTCAGGATTAGATAAATGGATTGCTGTTTTTTCAGAAGGAATGATCTCAGCATTTGGGGAAGGTAACAATGATGTTGTTTTGCCAGATAGAGATAAATTATTGGAACTATTACCTGCCTACGCTTTGCCGCAGTTTATTGAAGTGATAAATGAGTTTCCTTTGAATAAAAATGGTAAAATTGATATCAAAACTTTACAAAATAGTATTCAAAATTCAATTGTCGAATCACCTAAAAATGAGCGATTAGATGAGTTTGATTCCGTTTTACTGGAGTTGTTTCCGACAAAAAGAATAAATTTTAATTTGAATTGGCACAGCAATGGGTTAAACTCCATTGATGCTTTGAAATTTAGTGGACGCCTAAAGTTAAAACTAAAAAAAGAGCTTTCAATAAATCATATATTATCGGTCATTCAATTAAAATTACTTTCTTATTATGTCACTGATGTAAAACAGGCGGAAGTTCTAAAAATAACTCCAGGAATTGAAGTTAACGAAAGTGCTTCAAGGATTTTCTTTTTATCAGAATCAGACGAAGAGCTTAATGATTCCTATTGGATAATATCTGGTTTCCAACTCAATAATCATGTTGGTTTTGAAGGTTTTTTGCAGAAGTGGATCAAAGAACAAAAGAACCTAGCACTTTCTGTTTTAAGTAAAGCTAATAAATACATATGGAAAGAATCCCAGATTAAAGTTTATTCACAGCACTTTGAAGAACTTGCGGATTTTAAAGAATTCGTCAAACATTATAAATCTTCGATTTTTAATTGTTTGATTGAAATATTCATATCAAAAATGCAAGGAAAAACCTTTATCGCATTTAAAATTCATCATGGTCTTTTGGATGGAGTTGGGATTCAGCGACTTTTAGAGAGTTTTACTACAGCCTTCAATACCAATGAAATAAAGAAACTCGAATTATACAGTCCTAAATCAATTTCCGCGGATTTAAATTTTTGGAAAGATTATCTTAAAAATGTAAAAGTTCAGAAATTACCTTTTGAACGCATACAGATTAAGACAGATGTAAATTTTGTTCGTATTCCATTAAGTTCTGCTCAGAAAGGCATAATAATAGGCATAACCTCGAGATTTAATTGTAGTAGATTCGAGGCGTCTCTCATATTATGGAGTAGGCTATGGTACACCTATTTCCCCCAAAGAAACTTTACTAGCGGTGTGGTTGTAACGACCCAAAATAATTGGGACGAAACAGCTATAGAATCAATGTCGGTAAACATGCTGCCGTATTTAATTGAAAGTTGCGAAGAGCAAAGTATTTTAAATTCTTGGAGGTCACTATTTGATAGGAGGTTTGAAAGTTTCTCTCAAATAGCACAGATTGAAAAAAACAAAGAACTTCATGGAACACCATTTTTTAATACTTCTATTGTCTATAATAACTTTACAACTGATCAGACCAATTTTGATTCATTAGACTTTGGAATTAACAAACCGATTTATGATATCTCATTAGATATTATTGAGGATAATGAAGAATTATTTTTTCAATGGGAGTATAACTCTGAAAAATTCTCTTTAGATGCAGTTAATGAACTACATAACCAGTTTTTTGAGGGAAATGAAAAAGAACCTATTCAAATAAATAAGAGTTGTGCAATAGGAAGTTTACGAGAGGTATGGAATGATATTCTACAGAGTAAAGGGCAGGAAAAAGCAATATCTGTAGGGAATAATAGTATTCGCTATTCGGCGTTAAATAAACAAATAGAATATTTACGGGGTCAAATTGAATTTTCAGGTTCTGGAATTCTACTGATTAAATTGGATAGAACGATTGAAAATGTTGCTTTGGTTTTAACTTGTTTGATATACGATATTCCATTTATTCCCGTGGATTCGGAAACTCCCGAAGATCGGATTGAATTGATTGAAAATATCTGCGGACAAAAAGCCTGCAATGTCAATGCTTTAATAAACAAGATTAAAATTGAAAGTAATCGAAATTTTGATTCAGAAATTGCATACTGTATTGCCACTTCCGGAAGCACAGGGATTCCAAAAATT
>JAQWQH010000081.1 GCA_029244805.1 Flavobacteriales bacterium | reverse complement strand
CTAGTTGGTTTCCTCTTTTAGGTTCGAAGTTAAATTGAAAGTAACTAGCTCCACCTATCGCATAGATTTGATACCTAGCTTTTTTCACATCAGGGGAGAAGTTTGCCAAAGCATAAGCGTCTTTTAGGTTTATAAAGTGCGTCGAGTAACCTAGTTCATAGTCAAGACCAAATCCCAGAAATCGATTTAATTTAAGCCGGGTGCGTGTTCCAAATCTCATCTCCATTGATTTGCCAAATACAGGAGAAATGGTTGTGTCGTTTTCATGACTATAACCATCCGTGTGCATCCCCAATGCAAAGTAAGGGTAGGAGAAATGTGCTCTGTTTGGTCCGTGTCCTTCATCTATATCTTCAAAATTTTCAGGTACCGTTTGTTTTATTAATACAGTTTGTCCAGCAATCGATATACAGCTTATAATTAGGATGAAAAGAATACTATGTTTTGGCACTAGTCTCATTCTATGGTTATTGTTTTTGAAGTTCCTTTGTAATGAAATCGATACGTTTTTCCGATGTTTTCGCTCTTTCTTATTCTTAGAATACTTTTCTCATAAACGGATAAAACAAAGTATTCATCTAAATAACCTGCATCATTTTCAATATGATAGTAGAAATAACCAGCACCGCTTTTTTTAATATTACTATCTAAAGTGCTGTATGAATCCTGAAGGTGAAGCCATGGAATCAAATAGAGTTTTTTAAATGGATAGGGGAAATAATCGAAAACGATTTTGTCCTCTATTGTGAAATAATCATCTTTAATCAATATTTGGATCAAGGATTCACTTTCGTCTATTGTAAAAGTTTCCATTTCTTCCATTTCACCTAATGCCTCAGTAAAATACGTTGCCTGCGGAATTCCATAACCATGTGCATAATCAAAATAAGGATGCAGGTTTGCAGATTCTTCCAATTTCTTGAATAACTGCATATTTGTTAAGCTTGTGTCGCTTTGCCATGCACAAGCAGCAAATCCAGCAACCAAAGGACTAGAAAAGGATGTTCCCTGTGTTTCATGAACACCAACGCCCGGACTATATCCCATAACATGGCCAAAGGCAGAAAGATTTGGTTTTAGTCTATGATCAGCTGTAGGTCCATAAGAACTAAAAGCAGTATGCAAACCAGTCCAAGGATTTATTCCTCCAACAGATAAAACACTATCAGCATCGGCTGGTGCTCCGATGTACTTCCAGTTTCCATCTCCGTCGTTTCCAGCAGCATTAATTACTAGCATACCCTTTCGCGCGGCAAGATTTCCAGCCTTTGAAATAATACATGTTTCCCCATTCATGTCCTCAATAAAATGTCTTGCAGAAGTATACCCAAGAGAGCTATTTACAATATCAGCTCCGTTTTTGTCGGCCCATTCAATGGCCATCAACCAATCCTCTTCTTCGGAGTCTCCTTCGTACATTATTCTTTCTGTTCTTGCAAGTAAAAACTCTGAATCAATAGCAAGTCCGATAAAAATTTCATTTCTTTTACCAGCTATGCAGGAAAGTACCGTCGAGCCATGAGAACTGTATCTATATATATCTGGTTTGTTTTTTTTAAAATCCCAGGTTTTTAAAATCCGATTATTATCTCGAATGTGTTTGTAAATTGAAGATGTATTTACATTTGGAAAGCCAGCATCAATAATGCAAATTCGAATCCCTTTTCCAGTCAGTCCGTTTTTTGTGAACTGTTTTCCATGCATTGAAGCAATTTGACCTTCTAAAAGATCATATTCTCCTTTGTGCAGTTCTTTGTAATCATTTCCATCAGCAAATACTGTGCTGGTGCTCATCGCTGCAACCTCTTTTACGAAAGTGAGTTTTCGTATTTCAATAAGCTGTTGAGGGGTCAGTTTACACGCAATAGCATTAAACCATCTTGTGTCTCCACAAATCGATTCTGCAATACTGGTAATTTTTTTCTGGTAGTCAGTTCGTAAGGGTCTGTCCGTAATATGATTTAATGGAACGTTGTTTTTTATTCTCCGATTAATAGCCTTTTGATCGAAATAAGTATGTGGATTAAATTCTACACCCTCTTTGTCAGTTAGATAAACCCAATACTTTTCTTGAGAGAAGTTGGCGTTGAATAAAAGAAAGGAAAAGAGTATTAAAACTATCCGCATTATTGAATATTATGCTGTGAATTTAATTAAATTCGTTCAATAAACAGGATTAAATATGATAGACCTTCGAAGCGATACTGTAACGCTGCCAACTAATGAGATGAAAAATGCAATGCAAGCAGCTCCTTTGGGAGATGATGTGTTTGTTGAAGATCCTTCAATTAACGCATTAGAGGAAAAGGTTGCAGCAATATTCGGAATGGAAAAAGCGCTTTTTTGTCCTTCTGGAACCATGACCAATCAAATTGCAATTAAAGTGCATGTTGTGCCAGGTGATGAGGTTATTTGTAGCAGAGAATCACATGTGTATTGTTATGAAGGTGGAGGTATTGCAGCAAATTCGGGTGCTTCGGTGCGGCTTATCGAAGGAGAGTCCGGACTATTAACAGCTGCACAAATCGAAGCAAATATTAATAGTGACGATGTTCATTTACCAAAAACAAGCCTAGTAAGTTTAGAAAATACATCCAATAGAGGAGGTGGAGTTTGTTATAGTTTTGATGAGTTTTATAAAGTAAAAGATGTTTGTCAAAAACATGGTTTAGCGCTGCACTTGGATGGAGCTAGAGTTTACAATGCAATTGTAAAGAATAGGGAAGATCCAAAAAAATATGGTGTCGTTTTCGATTCAATTTCAATTTGTTTGTCAAAAGGTTTAGGAGCTCCAGTTGGTTCTGTTTTATTGGGGAGTAATGATTTCATAAACAAAGCAAGACGCGTTCGTAAAGCTTTTGGTGGTGGTATGCGACAAGCCGGAATGTTAGCCGCCGCCGCATCCTATGCTTTGGATAATCATGTGGAGCGTTTGTCTGTTGATCATGATAATGCGCTAAAAGTATTAGAAGCTGGATTAAGTAATCAATGGGTAAAGGGAGCGTTACCCGTAGAAACGAACATTATTGTTCTTTTGCTAAAACATGAAATCACAAATACAGAATTTCTGGATAAATTAAAGAATAACGGAATTTTAGCTGTAGGATTTGGACCGCAACGAGTTCGATTGACAATGCATTTGGATGTTTCTGAAGCAGATGTAAATACAATTTGTGAAGTTCTACTTTCTCTTTAGGTAAAAAGCTCCTGTGTTTTTACATGCTTCTTTTATAGGTGTAAATTTAAAATCAATTGCTTGTTTTAATTTATCACTATTATATTGATTAATAAAGTGACTCGTGCTCACACTTTCTTTAGTAATTGCAGGGTCTTTTCCGCTAATGAAGGAAATAAACCCTACTAATCTCCATGCAATTCCAGTTAACCAGGGTTTTGCCAATTTGGAGGGTGCCTTTTTATTTAAGCTGCTTGCTACGAGTTCAAAAAAAGTTTTAAATGGAAGATTTTCACCAACACATAAATACCGTTCTTGACTGATTTCAGATTGGACAAGTTGAATGATAGACCGCGAAACATCTCGAGCGTCCACAAAGCCGTTGGTTCCTTTTGTATAATATTTAAGTCCTCTGTTAATTGTTCCAAATAGCGTTCCGCTACTTTTGTGCATCTCTCCTGGACCTAAAATTACTCCGGGATTTATCATTACACTATTTAATCCTTCTTCGGTTCCTCTCCAAACTTCATTCTCAGCTGTGTATTTGGTTATAGCGTAATAAGAGTTTTGTTTTGATGTTTTCCAAGTGTCCTTCTCACTATACCATTCTTGTCCTGCAGTTCTTCCTAAAGAAGCAATTGAACTTATATACCCTAGTTTATTTATATTGTTAGCAATACATAGATTAACAATATTGGCAGTTCCTTCAACATTGATTTTATGCATTTTTTGACGGTCCTTTTTATTGAAGCTTACAATTGCTGCTGCATGATAAACATTTTCAATCCCTATCATTGCTTCTTCTATGCTGGAGATGTCTGTAATATCTCCTAATACCCATTGAATGCAATCAAAATTGGGATTGTTGTAATGTTCAAATATTCTTTGGACTAGCTGTATGTCGCTTGATTCTCTTTTTATAGCACGAACAGTACCTCCATTTTTAGTGAGTTCTTCTAAAATATGTGAACCTACTATTCCTGTTCCACCTGTTACTAAATCCATGGGGTAAAGATAAGGTTTTGAATTAGTCACGAACACCAATTACGCGCACTTTCTTTGGTTCCAACTTCTTTTTAATTTCGAAGAAGGTTAAATCAATAGATTGATAATCACCATTTGGACTTGGCTTAAATGCAGGAGCTTGCAATATTATTCCATCCGGATCAATGAGAAAATATTCAGGAAGGTTTTTTAATCTGTAATCAGTAATCAACCCAATGTCTCCATTGTAGTGAGCTATGTGCCACTTAAATTCAGGATGCTCTTTTATATAATGTAAATAAGCATTTTCATCTTTATCCATCGAAACACTAACAAAAGTTATGTACTTCTCGTAATCTTGGTAGAGCTTTTGCGCTATTTCCATTTCTAGTAAGCTTGACTCGTTCCAGGATGCCCAAAAACCTAAATAAACATGCTTTCCTTTGAATGAATCAAGCGATATTGAGTCTCCTTTGCTATCAATGAGTGAAAAGTTAGGTGCTCTATATCCAATTTGTAAATGTGTTAAGAGGGTAAACGTGTTTTTAGCAATAATTCTGTTTTCTGGAAATAAAGAAGTATTACCTATTTCTTTGATGAGGTTTAGAATGTTTTCTTTAATAAAATTATCGTAATAATATTCTTCACCAAGACCTTTAATCATAATTAGTTCTCTCAATTTTGCATCTTTTAAAAATACATCATTAATGAATATGTCATTCAACATGGCAAGGCTAGCATGGTTATTAATTGCTAAATACAATTTGTCTTTGCCTCCTTTTACCGGCAGTTTTAGTGTGTTTTCGTAAAACTGATTTATAAAATCCATATAGGCATCATTGTTATAAAGTATCGGTTTATTGTTGATGTAATTATTGAAAACATTTATTCTATTTGTTACAATTTCTTTCCCAGTAGAAATTTGTTCTAGCGAAGCAATTGAATATCGTATATAATTATGAAAATATTTATTTTTAATAGGCTTATAATACTGAATTAGCGAGTCTTTAAACTTGTCTAGTTGTGCACTGTATTCTTTAAAGTTATTCGATTTTATACACTTCAATACATACATGGAATCACCAAACATAAAATGATCGGCTCTCAAATTATATTCCAAGACTAATGCATTTAAATCGTTGTCAGGAAGGTTTTCAAATACAAGTTTTACTTTACTTCCAGCTGTGTTTTTGCCACTAGGTATGTTGATTTTATATGATTTTGTTTTCGGATCAATATACAAAATGCTGCTTTTATCCTCAATTTCAATAATTGCTTTAAAAGCTTTATCTGATTCCAATTTAAAAGAAAACTTTCCTAAACTATCAACTTTTTGTCTTCCGAGGTTTTTGTAAGTATTGGTTATATAATCTTCTATTTGTATCAGAGAGACATACTTACCCTTATACGAAGGAGCATTTCCATCTATCGATACCTGTCCATAAAAAAAGACAGTGGTAAATAATAACAAAGAGAATACTGAGTATTTCATAAATTCGAATTACAATTTTCGTGTTTTCAAAACAAAAGTTGGCTTATAAAGTTACAGCATTAGGCAAAAATTGCTCCACTTTCCCATTGTTTCTTATTATATCTCTAACAATAGTTGAAGAAATGTGACTGAATTCAGGCTCGGTAAGCAAGAAAATGGTTTCTATATCTGTCATTAATGATTTGTTCATTTGAGCAATTCCATTTTCATACGTAAAGTCAGCATTGGAGCGGAGTCCTCTCAGTATAAAATGGGCGTTTTGAGTTTTACAAAAGTCAACTGTTAGTCCGGTGTAAGTCGTGACCTCTATTGTTGAGTCGTCAATAAAAGTGTTTTTAATCCATGACTTTCGTTGTTCGATATCGAACATTGCATTTTTCCCAGCGTTTATTCCGACGGAAATTATTATTTTATCAAACAATGGAATAGCTCGTTTTACAATAGATTCGTGCCCCTTTGTTAATGGGTCAAATGAACCAGGGAATATAGCGATGCGTTCCATAATGTATTTTTTTATGAAGTTACTAAATTAATCAACAAGGTGTTTAAAAAAGGAAAAGTTCACTTTACTGTAGTTTCGAACATCAACTAGGTTAGGATGCTCCTCAAAGTTAGTTTCTTTTCCATGTTCAACGATTAATAACCCGTCTTCAGATAGCAGTGTACTTTGCAATACTAAATCTGGAATTTTAGCAATACCATCAAGCGCATATGGAGGGTCAGCAAAAACAATATCAAACGTTCCAACGGGTTTTTCTAAAAATTTAAAGACATTGTTCTTGAATGCTTTTATCGGTAGTTTCCATTTCTTAGCTTGTTCGTTCACAAACCTTACTGAAATATTGGAAATGTCCACAGCGATAGAAGATTTTGCCCCTCGGGATGTAAATTCAAATGAAAGGTTTCCTGTTCCCGTAAATAAATCTAAAACAGAAGCGTCAACAATATTTATTTTATTTTCAAGAATATTAAAGAGACCTTCTTTTGCAAAGTCTGTTGTTGGTCTAGCTTTTATGCTTTTTGGAGCAGTTAATCTATGCCCTTTATATGTTCCTCTGATAATTCTCATATAATTGAGTAAATTACTTTGTCCTCTTCAGTGGTGTTTAAGGCGCATTTATATGATGGAGATAGTATTATATTACTGAAGTATTTATCCATTTTTGTTTTAAAAGAAGCCGTGCCGGATAATATTACTTGAAGGTTTTCCTCTTTTAATTTTAATTGTTCCAGGGTCAGCAGTAAATAGTAAAGCGCATCTTCATCTCCGTTTGTATCAAATTGATTCGCAATTTGGAGTTCTTGGTTGGTAAATAATAGCACGAAAAGACATTCTTTGAACACGTCAACAAATAGTGTGTGGTTCTCTTGGTTTTCACTTATGTTTTCAAGCTTACATGCAATTAAATGAGTGAAAGTGCTCCCCGGCCAATATTGAATAATGTTGTTTTTCAGAGCGTTTTTCAAATACCAAATAGTATTCAATGAGAATTGCTTATTTTTAGAGATAACAATCGAGCAATCTTCAATGGTTTCGGTGCTGAAATTTAAATAAGACGCAGCATTTTCTTCATTAAAAATACTTTCTGGAACCAACGTAAATTGCTTGTCTATGATAATGACTTGAACATCGGAAAATGTAAATTGCTTAAATCCGATATTTTCAATGGATTCAACCTTGTCAAAAGCTTCTATTTGTTGGGAGTTGGAGTTAATTGCAAAGGCTACTATTTCCGTGTCAAGAACAATAATTTTCAGCGCGAATTCTGCTTTATTTTTGTTTTTGAAATTTTCAGTTGTTAGTAGCATAAAAAGTAAGGAAATTCCTTTTCGGTTTTTCGTTAAGATGCCCGAGAAATATGAAGAACGTATTGCTTAGTTTTCTCCCCAGTTTCCTGTGTTTTTCGATTCTGTCATCGATCCCATCATTAATGTATCTTTTGTGTTGAATGGGTCATAAGGATATGGGTCTTTTACCAAGAAAACAGGAGTTCCTCCATCCAACGTATCTGCAAACATCAAAAATTTACTTGAATCGCTTAATGGAACGTTACTTAAGTTGCTCACTTCAAACATAAACATTCTTTCCTTTTTAAGTGCAGTTTCATTATCAAAGATAACTCCCATAACCCCCCTCCAGATTGTGTCATTGATAAATATCCCGACTTTAAGCGCTTCTGATTCATCATAACTTTCATAAAGTGCATCATCTCTAATAGGATCATAGCCTAATAAAATACCGTGCTCCATAGAAACTCTTCCGTCCGGCATGCCATTTGGATAGTCATCTCCGTTACTTCTTAAAATATCCATTATTGAATCTTTTTGTAAAAAGTTTTTCAAGACAGTAAAGGAGGATGTATATAAACCATATTTCTTTTTGTATTCTACCTGAATATCTCTAATATCCGAGAGGCCTTGTTTAATAAAGTTGTCCGTTTTCTCTTTTAGGTCCATTTCAGCAATGGTATCATTTACAGAGTTGATTGTCATAATACCTAATCCGAGGGTAGAGCAAAAAAGAATTACCATTAGTATTAAATGAACGATTCGATTGATGATTTCTAAAATATAGAGTAGTGTAATTACTCCCATTAGCAAGATAGCTAGGCCACCATAAAGAAAGCCGCTGGTTTGCATTATGTTTGTCTGAGCATCAGCTGAAGCACCTTTAATAACTATGAGTAGTCCGGCAACTATAATTATAATTGGAAATAAGAATTTTTTTGCGATTAATCCAAATTTGTCTAACATGTGATATTTCTTTTCTTCGTTTAAATCTACTTGCGATACAAAGCTAATATTTTTTTCAAAAGTTAATAGCCTGTAGCAGTTTATTCTATTGAGTGGACGAAAATTAACGAGAACGGATTGTGTTTATTACGAAAGATCGTAAGATTCTATACCTTTGCGTGCATAGCTAAATAAAAGAATCTACTACGAAAGAATTGTTGCACATATTTGAGAAAGAGTTGATTTATAAACCAACGAGAGATCAAGAAAAGGCGATTAAAAAATTGTCCAAGTTTGTTTTGAATCCAAATTCTCAAGAAGGTTTTGTGCTTCAAGGATATGCAGGAACTGGTAAAACGAGCTTAATGGGTGCCTTAGTTAAAGCATTAGGGACCGTGAAGTTAAAATCTGTCTTAATTGCACCAACAGGCAGGGCTGCAAAAGTAATGTCTGCGTATGCAGGCAAAGAGGCATTAACAATTCATAAAAAAATATATTTTCAGGAGGATTTCGATGGTGCTATGCGCTTTACTCTTGGGAAGAATTTACATACAAATACAGTTTTTATAGTAGATGAAGCTTCAATGGTTAGTTCAGATGCGGGTATTTCAAATGGAATATTTGAACAGCGAAATTTATTGACAGACTTATTCAGATATGTATACAACGGTAAAAACTGTAAGCTTATTTTTGTTGGAGATTATGCACAGTTGCCTCCCGTTGGATTAGCAATAAGTCCAGCTTTAGATTCAGTTTATTTGGAAGATAGATTTCATGTCCCATTTATTTTGTCGGAATTAAAAGAAGTTGTTCGGCAAGAAAAAGAATCAGGAATATTATTGAATGCAACCAATTTAAGGACGCAGATAGAGAAAGAAGATAATTACAAATTAAAAATAAATCCAGATTTTCCCGACACTTTCCGTATTTCAGGAATGGAATTGCAAGATGAACTAGAAAGTTGTGTAAGTAAATACGGAATAGAAGGGACAATGGTTGTTTGTCGTTCTAATAAGCGGGCAAATTTATTTAATCAACAAGTCAGGAATAGGGTTTTGTGGATGGAGGACGAACTAACACCGGGTGATTTAATGATGGTTGTGAAAAATAACTATCATTGGTTAGACGCCAATTCAAAAATGGGCTTCATAGCAAATGGAGATATTGTAAAGATACTGCGCGTAAATCGTTACGAAGAGCTATATGGATTTCGATTTGCAGATGTGACAATTCAGTTTTTGGATGCAAAATACGAGAGCGAGTTAGATTGTAAGATTTTGTTGGAAACAATTGATGTGGAAGGACCTAATTTACCACGACAGCGAATGAAAGATCTCTTCTTTGCAATTGAAGAGGACTTTATGGATGTCAGAAGTAGGAAAAAACGGTATGAATTAATTATGAAATCTCCTCATATGAATGCCTTACAAGTTAAGTTCTCGTATGCTGTTACATGTCATAAGTCGCAAGGGGGACAATGGCCAGCCGTATTCATAGATCAAGGATATTTAACTGAAGAGATGTTGGATAAGGAATATATGAGGTGGCTTTACACGGCTGTAACTAGAGCCACGGATAAATTGTACTTTGTCAATTTTAATAAAATATTTTATACCGGCGAGGAAGATGTTTAATCTTCTGGTTCTAAAAATAATATTTCTTATTTCGTCGAAAAATCAAAAGTTAAATTGTAATTTTTACTATATTGCAATATATACAATAAGGATAAATAATATTTATTGAAATAAAGTATGGCAACTGTGGCAAAAGAGAATAAAACAACCCTTAACGGAAAAGTAGATAAAGCTATTTTATTGGTGGCTTACCAAAAGATGTGTGTTGCCAAATCTTTGACAGAATTATACGAAGAAAATAAGGCCATCACAGCCAAATATGTTCACGCAACCTCAAGAGGGCATGAGGCCGTTCAGTTGGCTTTAGGTTTGCAATTGAAACCGCAGGATTATGTTTCTCCCTATTACAGAGATGATTCAATTCTTTTGGGAATAGGAATTACTCCTTTTGAGCTGATGCTTCAGGTTTTAGCAAAAAGGTCGGATATATTTTCAGGAGGCAGAACCTATTATTCTCATCCTAGTCTGAACCGTGAGGGTATGCCTAAAATACCGCATCAAAGTTCAGCCACAGGAATGCAAGCAATTCCCACCACAGGAATTGCAATGGGGATTCAATACAAAGAATTGACAGGTCTCGCAGCTTATAAGTCAGATGCTGAAAAGCCGGTGGTTGTTTGTTCATTAGGAGATGCTTCTTGCACAGAGGGTGAAGTAGCGGAAGCCTTTCAAATGGCTGCTTTAAAGCAAATGCCAATCATATATTTCGTTCAAGATAACGAATGGGATATTTCTGCCAAGGCTGATGAAATTCGAGCACAAGATATTTCAGAATATGCTAAAGGTTTTAAAGGAATTGAAGTTCGTTCGCTAGATGGAACGAATTTTTCAGAATGCTATACCACGTTAAGTGATGTTATATCAATTGTTCGCAAAGAAAGACGTCCTTTCATTATTCATGCAAAAGTACCTTTGTTAAATCACCACACTTCAGGTGTTCGCATGGAATGGTATCGCGATGATTTAAAGGAAGCTAATACAGAAGATCCATTTCCAAAATTGCAAAAAGAGTTATTGGAGGTAGGAGTTGAACAAAAAGAATTAGAAACAATATTGGTAGAAGCAAAGAATTTAGTAGAAGCCGATTATCAAAGATCTTTGGCTGAAGAAGATCCGCTGCCAGAAGATTTAACGAATCATATTTTTGCTCCAACTCCTATCACTGAAGAGAAGGGGGTTAGGAGTCCGGAAGGAAAAGAAAAAACTGTAATGGTTGATTCAGCTTTGTTTGCTATTCGAGAGTTAATGAAGAAGCATCCAGAGTGTTTGTTGTATGGGCAAGATGTAGGTGGAAGATTAGGCGGTGTTTTTAGAGAGGCTGCAACTTTAGCTGAAACCTTTGGTGATGATAGAGTGTTTAATACACCCATTCAAGAAGCTTTTATTATTGGAAGTACGGTCGGAATGTCGGTTGCGGGATTAAAGCCAATTGTGGAGGTGCAATTTGCAGATTATATTTGGCCTGGACTCAATCAGCTTTTTACAGAAGTAAGTCGTTCTTATTACTTGTCTAATGGTAAATGGCCTGTTAGTATGATTTTACGTGTCCCAATAGGAGCATATGGTTCAGGTGGTCCTTATCATTCTTCAAGTGTAGAGTCTGTTGTGACACAAATAAGAGGGGTAAAAGTAGCTTATCCTTCTACTGGAGCAGATTTAAAAGGTTTGTTAAAGTCAGCATATTACGATCCAAATCCAATTGTTATATTGGAGCATAAAGGTTTGTATTGGAGTAAAATAAAAGGTACAGAAGGGGCAATGACAGTTGAGCCTGATGAGGATTATGTCATTCCATTTGGAAAAGCTCGAATCGTTTTAGAGGCCAATTCTGAAAAAATCAAAAACGGTGAATCTTTGGCTATTATTACTTATGGTAGAGGTGTGTATTGGTCGTTAGAGGCAGAAAAACAATTTCAAGGGCAGGTTGAAGTTATTGATTTGCGAACCTTAAATCCATTGGATGAAGATGCAATGTATGCTGCAGCTAGCAGACACGGTAAAATAATGGTTGTAACAGAAGAATCGGTGGAGGCAGGTTTTTCATTAGGCTTAATGGCGCGGATTCAAAAGACGTGTTTTAAGAGTTTAGATGCACCCGTTGAAATAGTTGGTTCGGTTGACACTCCTGCAATCCCTTTAAACTCCACCTTAGAGTTTACATTGTTACCTAATGGGGAGAAAGTTGCAACTGCAATAGGAAAATTATTAGCTTACTAGAATGGATCAAAAATCTAGATTATACATAGGTGTTTTTACAATTGCAGCGGGTATTATTTTGATTATTTACGCATTAACTGCAGAATCTACTTATGAACATCCAGTAAAGGATAAAGAAATTTTAATTGGTGCTCCATTATTAATATTGCTTGGAGTTTATCGGGTGCATACCTATTACAGAAGTATCCGGAAAGATAAATAAAAACCCGCATAGTCTTTATGTTGTTAAACTTCAAGTTCAACATGGTTGAGGACGCAATTTCGATTCTGTAATCCACCCAATCAGTATACTGATAGTGGCACGCCATAGGCGAAACAATTAACCCCCAATTTCTAATTTGTTAAGTTTAAAAACTGTGCTATACGGGTCGGCATTTCTACCTGCTTCAAACAAGAACGCGCCTTGATGAATGCTGACATAAATGTACATATTTATTGAATTAAATCAAAATAGAGATACCAATAATTAAGTGGAACAGTTAATTAACACTTTCTATCATAACGAAAAAAGGGTAAATAATAACAGATAATAAAAAGAGGCCGGTATTTTCTTCGGTATTTGGTAGTTTTCTAACGTATTAACATTTGGCATTGAAAAACTAGGGTTTCACATTAGTTTTTCAATGAATAAAAAAATCAACTTTACAGTTAATTGATGAGAGCTGTTTTATTAATATTGCTTTTTGGATTATTTACCGGGAATATCTATTCTCAGGATTTAGATTCTAGTACCGTTGTTTTCTCAATCTCGGGAGGTATTTATAAAGAGTCTATTCAATTGGAGTTATCTACTTTGGGAGAAAAGATATATTACACAACCAATGGAAAAATACCATCTAGCAGTTCTAAGAGATATTCGGACACCATAATTTTAGATAAAACTACACCTGTAAGAGCAGTTGCTTATAAAAATGGTAGGCCTGGAAAAACAGTTACGCATACATATTTAATCGGCAGAGATTATACTATGGCGGTAATTTCAATTACTGGAAACCCAGACGATTTTTTCAGTTTTGATCGTGGTATATATGTGAAGGGTTGCTGCGCAGATTCAGTTCCTCCATACAAAAGAGCAAATTTTTGGAAAGGCTGGGAGCGAAGAATCAATATTGAGTTTTATGAGCCTTCAGGAGAATTAGGCTTCAATCAGAGAGTAGGAGTTAGAATATTTGGAGGTTTTAGCAAAGGTTTACCCATGAAGTCTTTGGCCATAATTTCTCGAAAAAAATACGAAAAGAAAACAATTGAATATCCAATATTTCCAAATAAGGACATTAAAAAATATAAGTCTTTTGTGTTGCGAAACTCTGGAAGTGACTTTAATAATACACAATTTAGAGATGCTTTATTAACGAATCTAATCGAATCTTTAGATGTCGGTATTCAGGCATATCGTCCCGCGGTGGTTTTTATAAATGGAAGTTATTGGGGTGTTCATAATGTTCGTGAGAAGATAAATGAATATTACTTAAAAAGTAATGCAGGAGTAGATCCTGATAGTGTCGATATAATGAAACACCGCAATGATTTGTTAGCGGGAAAAAGGGATCATTATCTGAAAATGAAGAGGTTTATTAATAAAACGGATTTTAAGGATACTGCTAAGATTCGACATCTTAATACTTTGATGGATATAGATAATTTCATTAATTATAATATTACAGAAGTATATGTAGGTAACAGAGATGCTGGTGGAAATATTCGGTTTTGGCGGCCGCAAACCCCCGGAGGAAGATGGCGTTGGATTTTATTTGATACGGATATTAGTTTTGGAATTTCAGGCAAAACATCCTACAAAAGAAATACGCTTAATAAAATGACTATTAAGCATAATGAGGCTTGGCCAGATCCTGCTTGGTCGACTTTAATTATCCGGAATTTATTAGAAAATGATAGTATAAAAAACTTATACATAAACCGTTTTGCAGATCATCTGAACACGCTTTTTTCAGCCGAAACTGTCAATTTTAAAATTGATTCTATTCAAAATATGTTGAAAGACGAGATGCCATATCACTTTCAAAAATGGAGGAGTTCAAATATCGAAAGGTGGGAAAGAAATGTTCAAAAGATGAAGGATTATGCTTCTAATCGCCCTTACTATGTTCGCTTGCATTTAATGGATAGATTTGACTTGTCAGATACAATCACTGTCGATATTCAAAATCAAGACCCTAAAGCGGGATATGTTCAAATAAATTCTATCCGAGTTGACTCTTTATTTCAAGGCGTGTATTTTAAAGATGCTGCTCCATCTCTTGAGGCCAAGGCAAAATATGGATATGAGTTTTTAAAATGGTTTGAATTCGATTCAGTTGGAACTACAAAGTTTTTTCTAACAGAGAGTGCAGTTCTAAAACCAATATTTCAGAAAAAAGAATTAAGTCAATATTCTTCGGTTATAGTGCTCAATGAGATAAGTACGCATCAAGATTCAATCGCTGTTCAAGGAGATTGGATTGAGCTTTACAATGCATCAAATGTTATGATGGATTTATCAGGCTGGAAAGTTGTTTCGGGTAATAATGAGTTTATTTTTCCTGATTCTTCAAATATAAAATCCAAAGGTTACTTACTTTTGTCGGCTAATTATAAAGAGATGGCGTTGCTGACTAATGGGCAGGTACTGAATGTGCCTCTTGGATTCGGACTTTCATCGAAAAAAGACAATATACTAATAATGGATTCAAAAGGTTTTATGGTCGATTCTTTGAGTTATGATATTGAAATTAATTTTCCAACTTTGAAGGGGTCTCAGAACAGAAATATTGAACGGGTTAATCCTGTTTTAGATAGGTGGAAGCCCTCTGTTAAATCTTCTCCTGGAAAAGAAAATGATTTATTTGAGCCAATAAAATCTCATAAGATAGAGAAACAGGACGATTCGGGTTTTTATATTGGGGTAGGCTGGGCGCTTGTTGCATTATTATTAATTAGTGGCTTTTTTGTAAGGAAAAAGAGGGTTAAAGCAGGTTCAGATTCTACTGCTTAATCTGGATCTTTAAATAGAAAAAAATAGAATGAAAAAATGTTTGGGAATAGGTTTGTTAACCTTAG
>JAQWQH010000066.1 GCA_029244805.1 Flavobacteriales bacterium | reverse complement strand
GCACCTGAAGTGATGTTCTCCATCCATTCTTCATTTGCTAAGTACCAATCTATGGTCTTGTCCATTCCTTGCTCGAAAGTGACAGATGGTTCCCAACCTAATTCTTTTTTTATTTTGGCGGCATCAATAGCATATCGCATATCGTGCCCAGCTCTATCTTTTACAAAAGTAATTAGTTCACGAGAAGCTCCTTTTTCCCTTCCTAATTTATCATCCATTGTATCACATAATAAGTGCACAATATCAATATTTTTCCATTCGTTATATCCTCCAATATTATATGTTTCCCCTACTCTTCCGTTATGGAAAACATCATCAATTGCTCTTGCATGATCAACAACCCATAACCAATCTCTTACATTGACACCTTCTCCATATACAGGAAGTGGTTTACTATTCTTGATATTGTTTATCATTAAGGGCAACAATTTTTCTGGAAACTGATGCGAACCGTAGTTATTACTACAATTTGAAATCTTAACAGGCATTCCATAAGTATGGTTATACGCTCGCACAATATGATCAGAGCTTGCTTTTGAAGCAGAATAAGGGCTTCTTGGATCATAAGGTGTATCCTCATAAAAGAAACCATCATCTCCTAAAGATCCGTATACCTCATCCGTAGATATATGGTAGAATATTTTCCCTTCCATATTGTCCTTCCAACAATCTTTAGCAGCATTCAATAAGTTCAATGTGCCGACAATATTGGTCATTATAAATTCCTTTGGATTCGAAATAGAGCGATCTACATGACTCTCTGCCGCCAAATGGATTATTCCTTCAAACTTATACTTTTCAAACAATTCAAATATTACCTTATCATCGTTAATATCAGCCTTTACAAAAGTATAATTTTTTGCATCCTCAACATCTTTAAGATTTTCAGGATTACCGGCATATGTCAGCTTATCCAAGTTGACAATATTATAATCTGGATATTTATTAATAAACAATCTCACCACATGAGACCCTATAAACCCACTTCCTCCTGTTATTAAAATGTTTTTCATTCTTCAATAATTACAAACTCCAGTAATCTATGTCTTTAAATTTATTTTTGTAAACACCTTTAATATCTACAAAAACACCAACATCAGTCAAAATACTTTTGAAATAAGCTTCATCTAAATCACAATACTCTTTGTGATTTACGGCTACGATTACAGCATCGTATGTTCCTGTTATCTCTTCGGTCACAGGATAACCATATTCTTCTTGGTAATCAGCAGAATCAGCATGAGGATCGACTATCTCGACAGTGCAAGAATACGATTCAATTTCTTTAACGACATCAATTACTTTTGAGTTTCGGATATCACTAACATCCTCCTTAAAAGTTGCTCCCATAACCAAAATACGAGAATTAATAATACTTTTTCCTTTAGCTAAAATTTTCTTAACCGTCTGTTTACCAACGTAAAACCCCATCGTATCGTTTACATATCGTCCAGAGTTAATAATTTTTGCGTGGTAACCCAATTGTTTTGCTTTGTGCGTTAAATAATAAGGGTCAACTCCGATACAATGACCACCAACTAAACCTGGTGAAAATTTTAAGAAATTCCATTTAGTTCCAGCAGCTTCTAGGACTTCATAAGTATTGATCCCCATTCTTCCAAAAATAATTGACAACTCATTGATTAATGCAATGTTGACATCACGTTGCGTATTTTCAATAATTTTAGCAGCTTCTGCCACTTTAATTGAAGAGGCTCTATGCACACCTGCATCAACAACTAGCTCGTAAGTCTTTGCAATGTGCTCTGAAGACTCTAAAGTATCGCCTGAAGAAACTTTTACAATACTGGCAAGAGTGTGAACTTTGTCTCCTGGATTAATTCTTTCTGGAGAATATCCAACATTAAAATCTTCTTTCCATTTTAAGCCAGAAACCTCTTCCAATACTGGAATACAATCATCTTCTGTGCAGCCAGGGTAGACAGTTGATTCATAAACCACGTAATCACCTTTTTTTAATGCTTTTGCAACCGTGGTAGAAGCACCAAGTAAAGGCTTAATATTAGGTTCTTTACTTTCGTCAATTGGAGTTGGAACTGCTACAATAAAAAATGTACATTCTTTTAAATCATCAATATCTGCGGTAAATTCAATATCGCAACCTTCAAAATCTGAAGCAACTAATTCATCACTTGGATCAATATTATTTTTCATCATATCAACCCTTTTTTGATTGATATCAAATCCAACCACTTTAATCTTTTTTGCAAATTCTAAAGCTATTGGCAACCCAACATAACCCAAGCCAATCAGGGCTAACTTCGTTTCTTTGTTTACCAGTTTATCGTAAATGTTCATTCTTTATTCGATTTTTAAGACTTTAATCTCTCTTAGTCCATTTTATTATTTTTGTTTATCTCTTACCTCGTAAATTCTTTCTATAATATCAACGACTTTGAGGCCTTCTAAAGCATTTGTCGTTGCAGTTGTTCTTCCTTTTAATGTATCTACCACATTATCGATCACATGGTGATGATTAGCCGCTGAGCCCTTGTAAGGTCCGTAATCATTTGGCGGATTAGATGGTGCTAATTCAGGCATCTCATATCCATCAATATGGCAATACTCTACCTCATTCATATATTGTCCACCTACCTTAACACTTCCTTTACTTCCAATAATTGTCAAACTACTTTCTAGATTTTGTCCCCAAACAGCAGTTGAATAATTCAAGCATCCCATTCCACCATCTACAAAATCAAAAGATACTAATCCTGAATCTTCAAAATCAGTAGAATCCTTATGCGCAAAATCTGCAAATTTTCCTTGAATATTTTTCACATCTCCAAACAACCAATACATAATATCAATAAAGTGAGAAAACTGGGTAAATAATGTACCTCCATCTAAATCTGCTGTTCCTTTCCATCCTCCATCTTTATAATAACGGTCATCTCTATTCCAATAGCAATTTACTTGAACCGAGTAAATATCTCCGATAATTTTATTTTGAACAATGTGTTTCAACCATTCAGAAGGAGGTGAATACCTATTTTGCATTACAGCGAAGACGTGCTTGTGATTTCTTAGTGCTTTAAAAATGACTTTTTCACATTTTGCTTTAGACAACCCTATTGGTTTTTCAACAACAATATGAATTCCTTTGTCCAATGCTTTTTCCGCCTGTTCTGAATGCACCCCATTAGGGGTACAAATATTGAGTACATCAATTTCTATATCACTAGATAGTAACTCATCTATCGAAGCGAAAAATGGAACCTCAAATCTTTCAATTCCTAATGAATTTTCATCCGCTATATCACACAGGGCAACCAATTCTGCTTCCGCATTTCTAGATGCCATTTCCGCATGCCTTTTCCCAATATGTCCGCAACCAACTATAGCAAATTTTACTTTTTTATCTTCTGCAGTTAACGATTTCATTATCCTATTTTATTTACCGTATTATTCTCAATTCTATATTTCTCTCCACTTTCTTCACACGTCGCCTCGCTATTCTTATCAAAGTCAAGCCGATATCCAAATTCACTCATCCATCCAATTTGCTTTGCTGGATTGCCAACTAGCAATGCATAGGCTGGAACTTCTTTTGTAACAACGGAACCAGCACCAATAAAAGCAAACTGACCAATATCATTCCCACAAACTATTGTCGCATTAGCTCCAATAGACACTCCTTTTCGAACAGTTGTTTTTAGGTATTCCCCTCTTCTATTAATGGCGCTTCTGGGGTTCATTACATTCGTAAATACCATTGAAGGTCCTAAAAAAACATCCTCTTCGCAAGTTACTCCTGTATAAATAGAAACGTTATTTTGCACTTTTACGTTATCCCCTAAAACAACTTCCGGAGATATAACTACATTCTGGCCAACATTGCAATTACTGCCCAACTTGCAATTAGACATCAAATGACTAAAATGCCATATCTTAGTGCCTTCTCCAATATCACAACCCTCGTCGATTATTGCTGTTTCGTGTGCAAAATAGTCCTTATTCATCATTTAATATATTGCTCAAAGCTGTTGTGATCTTTTTTGTATAATTCTTCTTCCGAAAGCGATTTAAAATACGCAAAAGTAATTTCTAAACCTTCAGATCGAGCTACTTTGGGTTCCCAATTCAATATTTCTCTTGCTTTATCAATATTAGGCTGACGTTGGGTTGGATCATCAACTGGTAAATCTTTGTATATAACCTTTTGTGTTGTTCCTGTCAATTTAATTATCTCTTCGGCAAATTGACTTATGGTAATTTCATCCGGATTACCAATATTCAATGGCTGGGAATAATCTGAGAGCAATAATTTATAAATCCCGTCCACCAAATCATCAACATAACAAAATGAGCGCGTTTGACTACCATCACCAAATACCGTTAAGTCTTCTCCACGCAATGCTTGACCTATAAAAGCTGGTAAGACTCTACCGTCATTTAAGCGCATTCTTGGACCATACGTGTTAAAAATTCGAATAATACGTGTTTCCAAATTATGATAACGATGATAAGCCATCGTTATCGCTTCTTGAAATCTTTTGGCTTCATCGTAAACACCTCTTGGTCCAATTGGATTTACATTTCCCCAATAATCTTCCGGTTGCGGATGAACTGTAGGATCTCCATAAACTTCAGAAGTAGATGCTATTAGCATTCTTGCCCCTTTTGCTTTGGCCAAGCCTAAAAGGTTGTGTGTTCCTAAAGAACCAACCTTTAATGTTTGAATAGGGATTTTCAAATAATCAATTGGACTAGCTGGGGACGCAAAATGAAGAATGTAGTCTAGATCACCACTGACATGAACAAAATTGGAAACATCATGATGAACAAAATGGAAATTCTCATTTCCTATTAAATGTTCGATATTTTCCATTCGACCGGTGATAAGGTTATCCATAGCAATAACATAGCACCCCTCTTTGATAAAACAATCACAAAGGTGTGAACCTAAAAAACCTGCTGCCCCTGTTATTAATACCCTTTTCATTTAGACTGCCTTTATTGTTTTTCTTCCCACGCTTTCATAGTAATAATTTAAGTTTCTCATGGATTCTAAATCATATAAATTACGCCCATCAAAAATTACTTTTTCTTTTAATAAGCTACTTACCTTATGAAAATCTGGCGATCTAAACACAGACCATTCTGTTGCTATTAACAATGCATCAGCATTCTCCAAAGCAGCATATTGACTCTCTGCATAGCTAATCTTATCTCCTATTACTCCTTTGACATTTGGCATTGCCTCAGGATCATAAGCTGTTATCTCAGCTCCAGCTGCCATCAATTCGTCGATAATATATAATGATGGGGCTTCTCTAATGTCGTCTGTATCAGGCTTAAAAGCCAGCCCCCAAAGAGCTAGTTTCTTCCCAGATAAATCAGGCCCAAAATAAGCATTTACCTTCTTAGCCATTGTCACCTTTTGACGGTGATTGACATCCATTACAGAATTGATGATTTCGAAATCATACCCTACTTCCTTGCCTGACTTAGCTAATGCTTGTACATCTTTTGGAAAACAACTTCCTCCATATCCAATTCCTGGGAAAAGAAAACGATTTCCTATTCGCGTATCCGTTCCCATACCTCTTCTTACAGCATCTACATCAGCTCCGATTAACTCACAATAGTTTGCGATCTCATTCATGAATGTAATTTTAGTCGCTAAAAAAGAATTTGCCGCATACTTTGTCAATTCTGCCGATTTCTCGTCCATAAAAATAACAGGATTCCCTTGGCGAACAAATGGCTTGTATAATTTTTCAAGAATTTTTTTTGCTTTTGCTGAACGTGTCCCAATAACAACTCTATCTGGCTTTAGAAAATCATCCACAGCAAAACCTTCTCGTAAGAATTCTGGATTAGAAACTACATCAAAGTCTATGGTTGCATTTTTTGCTACTGCCGCAGTTACTTTTTCTGCTGTTCCTACCGGCACCGTACTTTTATCAATAATCACTTTGTAATCCGTAATTATTTTACCTAACTCTTCAGCAACATTCAAAATGTAAGATAGGTCCGCTGATCCATCTTCGCCCGGGGGAGTTGGCAATGCTAAAAATATAATTTGCGCTTTCTCAATTGCTAATTTTAAATCTGTTGTAAAGGCTAATCTTTCTTCTTTAATATTTCGCTCAAAAAGAACATCTAAATGCGGCTCATAAATTGGAACCTCTCCATTCTTCATCTTCTCAACTTTAACTGCATCTATATCAACACAAATAACATTATTACCTGTTTCTGCGAAGCAAGTTCCAGTTACCAATCCGACATACCCTGTTCCAACTACTGCTATTTGCATATTTATTTTTTAAAAAATTCTTTAACCGAATTCGTAATGTATACTAATTGTTCGTTATCCAATTCTGTGTGCATTGGCAGTGAAATTACGCAATCGCATAAATCCATTGTCACAGGGAAATCAGCATCACTAACGCCATCTCTCTTATAGGCTTTTTGATTATGCAAAGCTACTGGATAATATATCATTGCAGGAATTTTCTTTTCACTTAAAAAAGTTTGTAGTGAATTTCTATCAACTCCTTTTGTTTTGAGGGTATATTGGTGAAAAACATGTGTAGAGTTCTTTCCAATAGCGGGTGTTTCCAAACCATCAACATCAGCAAATGCATCTGTATAATATTTTGCTGCTGCTTGTCTGGCAGCAACATAACTATCCAAGTGACGTAACTTTATTCTTAAAACCGCTGCTTGAATCGAATCTAAACGAGAGTTAACTCCAATTTCATCATGGTAATACCGCACTTTCATTCCATGATTTACAATTGCCTCTAATCGAGTTGCTAATTCAGAATCATTCGTAAACAAAGCTCCACCATCACCAAAACAACCTAAGTTTTTTGAGGGAAAAAATGAAGTTGTTCCGATATCTCCAATGCAACCAGCAGATTTTACTGAGCCATCTGAAAATGTATATTTAGATCCGATCGCTTGCGCTGTGTCTTCAACAACAGCAATATTATTTTCCTTTGCAATTTCCATTATCCATTCCATATTCGAACATTGCCCAAAAATATGAACCGGTATAATTGCTTTAGTATTTGGCGTAATTGCTTTTTTTAAAGCTGCAACATCAATATTAAAGGTATCCCTTTCAACATCAATCAAAACTGGAGTTAACCCCAATAACCCAATCACTTCAACAGTTGCTGCAAACGTAAAATTGGATGTTATCACTTCATCTCCTGGCTCTAAACCCAGAGCCATTAGTGCAATCTGAAGAGCATCTGTTCCATTAGCACAGGGCACAACATGCTTCACCCCCAAGTAAGCTTGTAATTCTTCTTGAAAGGACTTCACTTCCGGGCCTTTAATAAATACCGCAGACCCCATAACCCCCATTATAGCTTGATCAACCGAGGGCTTAATCTTCTCGTATTGACCAACCAAGTCAACCATTTGAATTGTTTTCATTTGCGTTCACATTTAGATAAGACGCGAATATAACATATATACCTTAAGGATATATATAGAAACATTAGATTTATCTAGGAACAGAACAATTTTATGTTAAGTACTTAGTTTATCCCAAAAGAATGTTTCAAATATTCAACTATTCTCTATCTTAGCCTTCTTTATGAAAGGAATATTATTTTTTTTGGTACTGTCCGCATTTTGTTCTTTCGGACAAAACATCAGAGACACTCTTATATCGGCTCCTCTTTTCTCTGCCAGCTATGCATTTCAAATCCCGGGAGGTGATTTATCTGAGCGCTTTGGAGTAAATAATAACATAGGCTTTAGTGCCGGAATAAAGCATCACTCAAATTGGCAGTTTGAGGTTGAGGGAACTTTTTTCTTTAGCAATAATGTAAAAGATACTGCCATGTTAACACCCTTAAATGCCACTAGCACAAGTATAAAAAATGAATATCGAATTATAGATCAATTTGGAGAATATAACCCTGTTTTAATCTTTGAACGAGGGTTTACTATCACAGCAAACCTTGGAAGAGTATTTCCTGTTTTTGGACCTAATCCCAATTCCGGAATTATAGCTAAAATTGGCGCAGGAACAATCTGGCACAGAGTAAGAATTGACAACCAAGGAAACGAAATTCCACAATTAGCAAAAAATAACCTTCCGTTTTATGACAGAAAGACTTTAGGTGTTGCTTTTAAGCAGTATATTGGATACCAACATCTAAGTAATAGTAGGTTGACAAATTTCAGTATTGGATTTGAACTATACGAAGGGCTTACGCAAGGTATACGGGATTATCAAATTGACTACATGGCCCCCTATAAAACTAGCAGGTTTGAAATTCTTTATGGAGTAAGATTAGGTTGGATTATTCCTGTATATAGAAAAGCACCTAGCGAATTTTACATTGACTAAACCCCATTGAAAGCATTTTACAACATAGGTATTCGATCCTACTCATTTGGGGTTAAATTAGCAGGTATTTTTGGAAATAGCAAAGCAAAAAAGTGGAGTACTGGCAGAAAAGACTGGAGAAAAACTATTAAAAATCAGTTTAGTAGTGAAGGAGAAAATATTTGGATACACACTACTTCCCTGGGTGAATTCGAACAGGTAAAACCGCTAATCGAAAAAATTAAAGGAGATAGTTCATTTGCCAAACACAAAATTGTAGTCACATTTTTCAGCCCTTCTGGATATGAGAATAGCAAGAATTATGATTTAGCAGACTTTACATTTTACCTACCTATTGACACTAAAAAAAATTCAACTGATTTTATTCAATTAATTAATCCTTCCATTGCAATATTTGTGAAATATGACTTTTGGTTCAACTACTTAGCATTGCTTCAAAAAAAGGAAATTCCTCACTTGTTTTTTGGCTGTAATTTTCGAGAAAATCAAATCTATTTTAAATCCATTAATAAGTGGCAAATAGAGATTCTTCAAAAAATTAATCGTTTATGCACCTTGAACCAACGCAGTTTGGATGTACTGAAAAAACATGGGTTTTCTAACATGCAAATTAGCGGTGACACTCGTTTTGACAAGGTCATTCAAAATGCAAATCGTTGTCAACCGATTGCATTGATTGAACACTTTAAACAAAACAAAAAGTTACTGATTTTAGGAAGCTCCTGGGAAAAAGAAGAGGACATTTTAATGCGTTATTTGAAAGAAAATAAGAACTGGAAGGAACACTTAAAAATTATTTTTGCTCCACATAATATTTATGGAAATCATGTTTCTGAAATCATTCAAAAACTTCCAATAAAAGCACTTAAATTTTCTGAAGCTAACGAAGGAAATATTCAAGACTTTGACGTTTTAATTATTGACAACATAGGAATGCTTTCTAATTTATATCAGTATGGAAATATCTCGTTTATTGGAGGTGGATTCACCAACCGATTGCACAACATATTGGAAGCTGCCACATTTAGTAATGCACTGCTTTACGGTAATAATCATGCTAAATTTCCTGAAGGAAAACAGCTAATTGAAGCGAATGGTGCATTTGCAATAAAAGATGCAAATCAATTTTCGAAACACTTAAATGGGTTTTTAGAAGACAATGAATTACTTGAGAAGACCCAACGAAATGCAAAAGCATTTATATATAACAACAAGGGGGCAACGGATATTGTTTTCGAGGAGGTTAAAAGGATGATAAGCAAATGTTAATTTACCATCACTCCACTTACTCTCCGTCAAAATACTTCACCAAATTTATCTGAGAATTCAAAAGCGAAAAAAAAAGAATCGATATAATCGGAACATAGGTCTGAACGCATAAAATATTTATACTTCTACTCTACAACTTCAGCATCCTCCAAGATATAGTTCAGATCGTATATATCATCCGCATTTAGGCGAAGTTTTCCCTTAAAGGTTAAGATTTGATCCATACGCAATCCTGCTACTTGTTTTTTTAATTGAATCTCCATTACAGATTCAGGGCCCGCTTGCCCACAAAAAAAGCAAGAACTATATGGATTTGCTGAAAGAACATAGTAGTCTTGAACAATATCTACAGGGATGATATAGCCTCTTATTTGTATTTCCTTGCCATCTAGAGAAGAAATTTTCTTGCCAAATTTTGGCACCATATAATACGCTTGAAATTCTTCTGACCACACTTCTGTAAACTTGACATCTTTGCAGACTTCCCATGTAATAACAGTTTGCGAAGCACCAACTTTGGTTAATCCAATAAGTACAATGAATAGTAAAAGTGTATTTTTCATATCAATCTATTTAGATAATGTTTCCGAGATATCAGTTTTATAAGCTTTATAAGCCGGGAACAATGCAGAAACCAAGCCAATTGCTATTGCTACTAATAAATACGTAAGTTCAGAACGCAAAAAGATCCAACCCGTAAATTCATATTGATATTCGTTTTGCATCCAATTTCCAATTAGCTCCATACCTGCATGACTTAAGACCAAACATAATATATACCCCAATACAGAAAGAATAACCCCCTCAAATAAAATAGATACCAAAACTTTTGCCTTGGAAGCACCTAAAACTCTCATTAACGCAATTTCATATTTTCTTCCTCGCAAAGAGTTAAGCAAGCCAATAAAAACGCTAAACATTGCAATTATGGTAATGAACCATGAGATGGCAATAATAATTGAGACAAACGGAGTCAGCTTATTTTTTAACAACATAATCTCTGGAGCAGGATCAACAGCCATCATATTTGGTTGGTTATTCGCATTGTTTAACACACCTATTTTCGCATTACCTGAAAAATTTGGAAACAGGATAGCCGTAATCTCTCTGTCTTTTGGATCAATATTGGCTAATACACTTTCTAAGTTGACTTCAACATGATCATGGTGGTCGTGATGATGGTGTTCATGATTATGCTCCTTAGCCATTTGAGACAAGCTATCTTCTACAACTTCTTCTGGAGTATGCATTGACTTGTCTCCAGCACCTAAAGTATATTCCGAATCATCGCCATGACCTGCATGCATTATCCAAACTGTTTGAACCGGCGTTAAAATCAAATTATCCAATACAGAGCCACTCCTGCGCAAAACACCAACCACTTTATACTTGTATTCATCGTGAGAATGAAGCACTTCTTCCATTCCATGACCTCCTACAAATTCATCTCCTACTTTTAAACCTAATTCTGTTGCGACAGCTATTCCTATGGTTGCTTCTAGTGGTTTTTCAAATAAAACACCCTCCTTTAATTTACCAGAAAAAAGACGAACATAATCTTGATTTGTTCCTACAATTCTTTTTCTTTTATAAGAATCTCCCATCGAAACAGGTATCATTTCCTTAATCATTCTATTCCTTTTCAAAAGGGTATAAAAACCATATGTGATATTCCCTGTAGGGTTATCAATTTGAAACACGCTGCTCAATACCAATTGTAAACGACTTCCTTTAGCTCCAATAACCAACTTTACATCTTTTCCCGTATTGTTAATGTTTTCTGTTAATTGATGTTCTGTTAATTTTAATATAATCGCCGTACTTAAACCAACAGCTAGCAACAACATCGACAAAATTGAAGGAAGCGGCTTGCTTGTGATATTTTTCCAACTTAATTTAAGAATATTCATAGCTCTACCCTTTTATCAAATTGATCTTTTAGACGATTATCATGTGTAACGATAAGTAATGTAGAATTATGTTTTTTTGCTTGTTCTCTTACCAACTTTAAAACAGCATCACAATTTTTATCATCTAATGCAGAAGTAGGTTCATCTGCCAAAATTAAAGCGGGAGAGTTTACCAATGCTCTGGCAATACTAACTCTTTGTTTTTCGCCTACACTCAATGCGTTTAACTTAGCATTAAGTTTACTTTCAACACCTAAATCTGCCAACAACTTCTTTATTTTATCAATGTCTTTAGACTTGCCTGCAAGTGTCTGTGTCAATGTCAAGTTTTCCTTAACAGTGAGCGCCTCAATAAAGTGAGCTGTCTGAAAAACGATGCCAATATTGGCCCCTCTAAAATTATCTAAAACGGCTCCGGACATTTTAGAAATATCCTCATTTTCAATATTAACATCACCAGAATTAGGTTTTAGAAGCCCTGACAACAGATGTAACAAAGTTGTTTTACCACAACCACTTTGACCCAAAATTAAAGCTTGTTCTCCTTTCGATAAACTAAAATCGGGAAACTTCAACTGAATTTCAGAGGAGTAATTATATGTCAGTCCATTAATTTTTACCATCCTGTAATAACAACAGTCATTGATCTATTAAAAGGTTTTCCATTTCCGTAAAATGGATGCTGAATATTCAAAAATAATGATTTTCCATCGGGCGTAAACAATCCTCCTGTAAACTCAGCTCCCATCGGAGTTACTGCAAACAATACAGCATCATCTACCGTTGGGTTTTCGATGCTCAAATCTAGGAAATAAAGCTCGTTGTACCAATGGTTTTTATTATAAGCGGTAGTCGAAACTCTGCCATAATCATTTCCATTAATGTCCTCATGAATGATTAAATAATCTGTACCCGCCAGATTCACTGTGGAAATGCAATCAGGGTTAGACAAAACATTTTTACCATCAGAAGAAACTCCGCCATCTAAGTGAACGGACATTTCATTTGTTTCTGTATCAAAAACTAAAACTCTCCCATAATAATCCGTGTAAACCCCACCTCCTTTATAATGATCATCTCGCAAGTGTTTTGCCGGAACTCCTCCTTGTGCTACTCTTTCCGTCCAATCAGTCGAGTCGTGACCAGTTTCAGCAATATAAATTTTATTCCCGACGCGAGCAAACCACTCATGACGCATAAGCATTGTCGCTCCATTGTCGATGGCAATATCTCGCGGGTTCAACAATGAGGCAGTATCCATTGGCATAGTCAACCAACCTCCTGACATTCCATCTTTACTTTGCTTGTATGCATACAACTGTCCCTGAGAATAATCATCTGCAACATCTGCAACAAATTTATAGAAAATAGCAGGCTCGTAATCATCTGAAAGGTAAACCGTTTTGCGATCGTCCATAAACTCAATATCTTCATGGTAATATCTTCCCATTTGAATCATTTTTTGAGTTGCCTTCATTGTTTTTGGG
>JAQWQH010000052.1 GCA_029244805.1 Flavobacteriales bacterium | reverse complement strand
ATTGATATAATTGATGAAAAGGAAAAATTTGACAACGAGATACTAAAATATGTTAGAGAAAATAAAACAGACAGCAAATTACCTAAAGGAACGAACGAACTTCCAACCTGAGGTTGGAATTATATTAGGAACAGGGTTAGGTAATTTAGGAAACGAAATAAAAGCCGAACACGCTATCCCCTACGAAGAAATACCAAACTTCCCAGTATCTACAGTCGAAGGGCACAGTGGACAATTGATTTTTGGAGAATTAGGAGGGAAGAAAGTTGTTGCAATGCAAGGTCGATTTCATTTTTATGAAGGCTATGACATGAATGAATGTGTTTTTCCGGTTAGAGTTATGAAATTTTTAGGAATTGAGACACTTTTTGTCAGTAATGCAAGTGGCGGCGTTAATCCTGATTTTGAAATTGGGGAAATTATGCTTATTTCGGATCATATTAATTTATTCCCAACCAACCCATTAATGGGGAAAAACTATGAGGAACTAGGCCCTCGCTTCCCAGACATGAGCGAACCATATGATTTAAAATTAATTGCGAGAGCTGAAAAAATTGCAGCGAACAATAACATTAAAGTATCTAAGGGGACATATGCTGGTCTTTCAGGACCAACATTAGAAACACCTGCAGAATATAATTACGTAAGGATTATTGGAGCAGATGCTGTAGGTATGAGTACAGTTCCAGAAGTAATTGCAGCACGCCACATGGGAATTCCTTGTTTTGGGTTTTCAATTGTAACCGACCTCGGTGTTCCTGGAAAAATAATTGAGATGACCCACGAGATTGTCCAAGGCATAGCCAGAGAGGCTGAACCTAAAATGACCCTTATAATCAAAGAGTTATTAAAAACAATGTAATTGCAATGAGTTTAGAAGAAGTATTAAAAAAATATGAACCGGTAATCGGTTTAGAAATTCATGCGCAACTCCTCACAAATAGCAAAGCCTACAGCAGAGAAGCAAATGAATTTGGGGCAGTTCCAAACACCAACATAAGTCCTACAAGTTTAGGCCACCCCGGAACACTTCCTAAATTTAATACGAAAACCCTCAATTGTGGAATTAAGCTTGGTTTAGCTTGTCATTCTGAGATTGCAAGGGACATGCATTTCGACAGAAAGAATTATTTTTATCCTGACTTACCTAAAGGATATCAAATAACGCAAGACAAAACGCCGATTTGCACAGGAGGCTATGTTTTGATCAAAGATGCCGAAGGAAATGAGAAATCTATTGAGCTGACTCGAATTCACATGGAGGAAGATTCGGGAAAAAGCTCGCATGACATTGATCCTTTTGATAGTTTAATTGATTTAAATCGTGCAGGAGTTCCTCTTTTGGAAATAGTAACGGAGCCGGTTTTTAAAAATGGAAAAGAAGCCTACAACTATCTTATTGAAATGAGAAAATTAGTCCGTTACCTTGAGATTTGTGATGGCAACATGGAGGAAGGAAGTATGCGTTGCGATGTCAACGTATCCATTATGCCAATAGGCAGCAAGGAATTTGGACAGCGTGTTGAGGTAAAAAATATGAACTCTATTAGCAACGTTGAAAAAGCGATAGAATATGAAATAGTGCGTCTAGCCGGCGTACTTGAAAGTGGGGAGGAAGTTTTACAAGAAACAAGAAACTTTGATGCCAATACTGGAAAAACAATTGCCTTGAGAAAAAAAGAAGATGCACATGACTATCGATATTTTCCGGAACCAGACCTAACAGCTCTGCACATAACTCAAGACTACATAAATGAGGTGAAAAAGAATTTGCCTGCACTGCCAAATGATTTGTATAAAAAATATGTAACCAAATTAAATCTTTCAGATTACGATGCAACTAACCTTACTGATTCGAAAGGGATCGCATTGTATTTTGAAGAATTGATAGCACATACTAAGAACTTTAAAGCAGCTGCCAATTGGATGATGGGAAGTGTTAAATCTTACCTAAACCAAAATGCTCTTGAAATAGAAGACCTTCCAATTGCACCTGAAAAATTAGCTGAATTAATTCAATTAATTGAAGAAGAAAAGATTAACAACTCAGTTGCAACTCAAAAGGTATTCCCTTTATTAGTGACGAACCCAGATAGCAATCCAATTGAAATTGCAGAAAGTAACGGCTGGATTACCAAAACTGATAGTTGTGAAATAGAAAACGTAATAATTAATATCTTTAAGAACAATCCTAACGAATTTGAACTTTTTAAAAATGGAGAAAAAAAATTGACTGGATTTTTCATGGGACAGGTAATGCGAAAAATGAAAGGCGCAGCAGATCCAAAAACAACCACCCAACTCTTGAATAAATTAGCAAATGAAGTTTAAACTACACCTTCTTTTACCTTTGATTTTTATTGGAATCATCTCTTGTTCAGACAGTAATAATGAAGCATCGCATTCATCGCAAAACTCACAAGACATAACAAATCAAAAAGTTAGCGCAAAACCTTTTACAATTTCGGGAGTAATCTCCAATGGTGCTGAAAAAAAAATCTATTTGTTTGAATACGGCGGTAACGTACCTACTAAAATTGACAGTACCATAGCTGATGAAATGGGAAAATACAATCTGCAAGGACAAGGGAGTGGTTTTAAATTCTACAGCATAGGAAGCACAGTTAATAACGTTGCTGCACTTTTACTGAAAGGAGGTGAGAAAATAAGTTTAGATACTGAATTCAATCAAATGGCTATTTCTGCCAAAATCAGCGGTTCTGAGGACACAAAACTCATGCATGAGTTTTCAAATAAACAAAAGATATTTTTTGATACAATGCAGAACTATAAAAAAGAAATAGAAGCCCTCAGCTATGAAGAATCAGCAAAACGTGGAGTTATTATTCAAAAAGCAGAAAAATTAAAAGAAGACTTCAACTTCTTTACGTATAATTTCATTGACAATAACCTTCACTCTCCTGCGGTTTACATGGCTGCTTCAGAACTTTATGACATTGTTAATGAGATAGATTATTTAAAAAAAATTGAAAAAACTATGTTTGAACACATGAATAACTCGCCATTTCATAATGCGGTATCTCAAAAAATCGCACAGGCTAATCAAGCTATTTCAGAAGCCACTCGTCAAAAACAAATGATTGCTAATCAAAAATCGGCTTTTGCAAATGCAGGAATTTCTATCGGAGGAAAAGCACCAGAACTAAATTTTCCTAATCCAAGCGGAAAAAACATCTCATTGAGTAGCTTAAAAGGGAAAATAGTACTACTTGACTTTTGGGCTTCATGGTGCAGGCCATGTCGAGCAGAAAACCCAAATGTTGTTCGGCTATACGAAAAGTATAAAGATAAAGGATTTACTATTTATAGCTATTCATTGGATAAAGATGCTGAAAAATGGAAAGATGCAATTCAACAAGATGGATTAACTTGGCCTTGCCATACAAGTGACCTTAAGGGTTGGCAAGCATCAGGATCAGCACTTTACAATGTTCAAAGTATACCTCAAACATTTCTAATAGGAAGAGATGGCAACATTATTGACATAGGGCTGCGAGGAAGAGAACTGGAAGAAAAACTAAAAGAATTATTAGGCTAACATTTATGAAGAATTATATTCTAACCCTCTTAACCATTCTAATTACAGCCGTTTCTTTCGGCAGAGTACCTAAGAAGGTTGAAATTTCGGGAGTCATTGAAAATTCAGCAGGTAAAACGCTTTACTTAAATGCTTTTATAAATAACGCTCCAATTATAATTGACTCTGTTAAAATCAAAAAGAATGGAAAATTCAAATTGGAGGTGAATGTAGTAAAACCAGATTTTTATTCAATAGGTTTTTCTAAGCAAGATTATGCTCTTCTTGTTTTGGATAGTTTAAACACGAGTAAAGTAATTAACTTCAATGCGAATGGATTAAAAATTATGGAAACTTATTCCATCTCTGGATCAAAACACAGTGAAATTGTTAAAGCTCTGGTAGTCCAGCTATCCAATCATTCAAAATGGAATACAGAATATGCTAAAGGTTTAAAAAATTCAAAATTCACCCCACTGCAAAAAGCTGAAACAAAAAGAAAACTAGACTCATTAGATCAAAATTTTATTATTGAAAGAGATCAATTTATTAACAAGAACTATAAGTCTATAGCGGTGCTAACGGCTATGGGATATTTAAATCCTCAAACTGACTTAGCGTTATATAAAAAGATAGAAAAAGGACTTGCTGAATCTGTTCCAAACACCTCATATCATCTTGCCGTAAAAAAACAAGTTGAACAAATAGAAACGCAAAATGAAAACAGAAAAAAGGAAGCAGCAGAAAAGGAAAGGTTAGAACAACTATCTGCTATTGGCTCTATAGCTCCAGAATTAAATTTCCAAGATCCAAATGGAGAGGTAATTTCAATTGAATCGTTGCGTGGCAATTATGTGCTAATCGACTTTTGGGCTTCATGGTGTCGTCCTTGTCGAGCAGAAAACCCAAATGTGGTAAAACTATACAACGAATATAAAGACAAAGGTTTTACTGTGTTTAGCGTCTCACTAGACAGAGACAAAAACAGATGGGTTGGCGCAATAAAACAAGATAACTTGTACTGGCCAAATCATGTTAGTGATTTGAAACAATGGAAATCTGAAGCGGTTAAAACTTACGGATTTACAGGAATACCTTTCACTGTATTACTAAATCCTGAAGGGAAAATTATAGCAAAAAATCTCAGAGGAGCTGCGCTTGAAAACAAGATAAAAGAATTACTAGAAGACTAAAAACATTTTCTCTTCTCGCCATTCTGAAACTTCTAAACTAATACTCTGCACAATGAATAAATTATTACTTATCACCATTTTTTCATTTATATATTGTGATAACTTTAGTCAGAATTACTTCCAGCAGGAAGTTAACACAACTATTAATGTCAGTCTAAACGATAAAAATAACACACTCTCTGCTTTTGAAGAAATAGAATATATTAATCATTCTCCTGATACATTGGAATACATTTTCATGCACATTTGGCCAAATGCCTATCGAAACAATGGCACTGACATGGCTATCCAAAATGATGAAAATGGAGAAGTTGACTTTCATTTCGCAGACAGCATTGACAGGGGGTTTATCGATTCATTAGACTTTAAAGTAGATGGAGAATTTGTTATTTCAGCTCCAGACATTGACCACATCGATATTCTTGCTTTAGTATTAAAATCTCCACTTGCACCAGGTGGTAAAATAATCATAACCACTCCGTTCAGAGTCAAAATACCACTAGGAATTTATTCTAGACTAGGCCATATTGGTGAATCTTATCAGATAACACAATGGTTTCCTAAACCAGCTGTATATGATAAAGACGGATGGCATCCTATGCCCTACTTAAGCCAAGGTGAATTCTATTCAGAATACGGTAGTTATGATGTTACAATTACATTGCCCAAGAATTATGTTGTTGGCGCGACGGGCGATTTAGTGGACAACGCCGAAGAAGAAGCTTTTTTAATGAATAAAGTGGCTGAAACAGAAGAAATGATTGCAAAGAAAGACTCCTTCTATTCAATTTACGGACAAAGACAACCTAATATGGATTTTCCAGAAAGTTCTAAAGAATACAAAACCTTACACTTTCATCAAGAAAACGTCCATGATTTTGCATGGTTCGCAGATAAAAGATATTACGTTTTAAAAGGTGAAATTGAATTGCCTCACACAAAAAGAAAAGTAGATACTTGGGCTATGTTCACCAATAATGAAAAGGTGTTATGGGCAAAATCCATCGAATATTTAAATGATGCCACTTACTATTATTCTCTGTGGAACGGTGACTATCCATACAAACATGTAACAGCTGTTGACGGATCTATTAGTGCGGGAGGTGGTATGGAATATCCAAACATTACAGTTATTGGAGAGTCTTATTCAGCATTTTCCTTAGAGCAAGTAATAGTGCATGAAGTGGGGCATAATTGGTTTTACGGAATTTTGGGTTCAAACGAAAGGCAACACGCTTGGATGGATGAAGGACTTAATACTTTTACTGAAAACAGATACACCGAAACCAAATATCCAAAAATGGATTTAGGAGGTATTGGTTTACCAAAAGGAATCATGGCTAAATCAGGTCTAAATGTTTATGGTCCAAGAGGAATGTATGATTTAGGATACCTTTTCAATGCAAGAAGAAATTATGATCAACCTATTGAAACTACATCTCAAGATTTTACACCTACAAATTATGGGTCGATTGTGTATGGAAAGACTGGAATTGGAATGGATTACATGCTTGCTTATTTAGGCGACACCCTTTTTAATAAATGTATGCATACCTACTTTGACAAATGGAAATTCAAACATCCTCAACCCGATGATCTAAGAAATGTATTTCAATCTGTAACAGGAAAAGATTTAAGTTGGTTTTTTGATGACTATATAAAAACAACTAAAAAAATAGATTACAAAATCTCTGGAATTAAGAAAAATGATACTGGAGAATTTAAACTAACCATCAAAAATAAAGCGGATATAGCAGCTCCATTTGCTCTTTTTGGGATTAAGGATGACACAATAGTCGTTGCAAAAAAATGGTTTGACGGTAATTTCGATGAAATGGTAATTGACTTTAAAGCAGAGACTGCAGATAAGATTATCTTGGATTATAATAGAGACATTCCTGAAATTGATAGAACAGACGATGTAATTAAAACTTCTGGACTATTTAAAAAAGCTAGGCCACTAAGCCTCGAGTTTTTAGGGAGTATTGAAAGTAGGGATAAAGCATCTTTATTCTACCTTCCGTTATTGGGTTGGAATTCTGCAGACGGAATAATGCCTGGAATAGCTTTGTATAATACTACTTTTCCTGAGAAGAAACTTGAATGGTTAGCTATACCAATGTATAGCAAACGTTTAAATAACGTAAATGGTGTAGGCCAAATTTATTATAACATGTATCCTAATGCTATTTTTAGAAGATTTACAATGGGAGCAGAAATCGCTGCGTTTGGATTGGATAAAACATACAACACGGTGCCGTATTATACATTTTCTGAAAACATTAATTTAACTCATAGATTAAAAATTGAAGGGCACATAAAAACAGAAATTAAAGCTCCGCTGCGAAAAGTTAAACAAATTTTAAGCTATCGTTTTATCTCTACCTATGAATCCAATGAGAACAAAATACTTAAACCCAATAGATATAATATACTGAACTATAAAGTTTCCAATAGGCAAATACTAAAACCTGCATCACTGGATTTACAATTTTTGCACGGAGACCCGAATTTAGCAACTAACTTTTCTCAATTAAGCCTTGAAGCTAAACTTCGCTTGAACTACAACGTATATTTAAAAGGAATTGACTTTCGCTTTTTTGGAGGATATTCCCTGCAAGAGTCAAATGATTTTTCTAATCGTTACAGTTGGAGATTAGCTGGGCAAAATGGAGATTATGATTATCTGTACGACCATGTTCTGCTTGGTAGAAATAATAACCATCCAAATATGTTATCTCAGCAAATCACAAACACCCATGGAGCATTTAAAATCCCAACGTCCTACTCTAGCAATAGTTGGATTTTAAGTACAAATATAAAAATTGAATCTCCCGTTGGTCCAATTGGAATATTTGCGGATGCTGGCCTATACCCATATACTCAGATAACAAATGGAAATGTAAGCGAAAAGACCGGAGTATTGTATGATGCTGGTATTTACATTCATTTACCAAAAGACATATTCGAAATCTATATTCCCCTGGTTTTCTCAAGCGAAATTATGAAGGAGTTGGAATATTATCAGCCGGAGATTGATTTTTGGCAACGAATTCGCTTTATGATCAATATAAATCAATTAAATCCATTTAAAATGCTTCGCGAAGTGAAGCCTTAAAATTAATTTTTTTACGTTAATTTGTACTGTGCAACCAGGTAAAAAAATATACTTTTCTTCTGATTATCACTTGGGAGTTCCCAATTCAAGTGACAGTCTGAAACGCGAAAAAAAGATTGTAAAGTGGCTCGAAATGGCACAAAAGGACGCACAAGAAATTTTTTTAATGGGCGATATTTTTGACTTTTGGTTTGAATATAAACATGCTATTCCAAAAGGATTTGTTCGCTTGCAAGGTAAAATTGCTGAAATTACGGATAGCGGTATACCAGTTCATTTTTTTATTGGAAACCACGATATGTGGATGTTTGATTATTTCGAAAAAGAACTAGGAATAATAATGCATAGAAAGCACGGTCCTAGAGAAATTGGAGGAAAAAAATTCTTTTTAGGACATGGAGATGGTTTGGGACCTGGGGATAATGGCTATAAATTCATTAAAAAGGTGTTTGCCAATAAATTCTGTCAATGGTGTTTTGCAAGGATTCATCCAAACCTTGGAATTGGTATGGCTAATTACTGGTCTAGAAAAAGTAGATCTAAAAATAAAGAACCGCAAAAATTTTTAGGTGCAGACAAAGAATGGCTTATCACGTACTGTAATAAAAAGCTAGAGGATAATCATTATGATTATTTTATTTTTGGTCATCGGCATTGGCCAATAGAACATCGGTTACAAAATGGAAGCTCCTACATTAACCTTGGTGACTGGTTACAGCACTGCACTTATGCTGTTTTTGATGGGAATAAAGTGGAATTAAAAAAGTTTGAAGACTAGTTTTGTATCCTGTCGATTAAATCCACAATTCGATTAGAATACCCCGCTTCATTGTCATACCAGCCGACAACTTTTATCATGTTTCCAATTACAGAAGTCAATTTCGAATCGTAAATAACCGAATGTGTATTTCCTATTATATCTGTAGACACAATAGGGTCTTCAATGTATTCGATTATTCCTTTTAAAGAACCTTCTGCGTATTCCTTAAATACGTTATTCAATTTATCTGCCGACACAGGAGTCTCAACAATACAAGTAATATCTGTTAACGATCCATCGGGAACAGGAACACGGATCCCTACTCCCCCCATGTGACCGTGCAAGTGCGGAAAAATCTTAGTTATTGCTTTTGCAGCTCCGGTTGTGGTAGGAACGATGGACTCAGCAGCTGCTCTCGCCCTACGTAAATCAGAATGAGGAGCATCGTGCAATCGTTGATCACCTGTGTAGGAATGAACAGTTGTGATATATCCATTTTGAATACCGCACAACTCATCAATTATTTTGACCATTGGAGCTGCACAATTTGTAGTACAGGAAGCGTTGCTTATAATCTGCTCCGTTCCATCGATTAAATCATCATTAATACCCATTACCACCGTTCTAACACCGTCTTCTTTAGCAGGAGCAGATAGAATTACCTTTGTTGCCCCCGCCTTAATATGTTTCGATGCTAAAGCCTTTGTTCTGAAAACACCTGTTGATTCAATAACAATGTCAATATTTAATGCTGCCCAAGGTAAATTCTCTGGATCTCTTTCATTAAACACTTTCACTCCTTTATCATTAATTACAATTTCATTATCCTTCGCTACTACAGTTCCATCGAACCCTCTGTGCACAGAATCATATTTTAATAAATGTGCTAGGGTTGCAGTATCAGATAAATCATTAATAGCTACCAACTCAATATTGTCTTTACATTGAATTGCACGTGTAAAAACCCTCCCTATTCTTCCAAAGCCATTAATGGCTATTCTAATCTTTCCCATAATTCATTTATTTACTTAAAGGTAAAAAAAAAGCCTCAACTCGATAACCGAGTTGAGGCTTAAAATGTTTTTATTTTTGTTTAGTATTTAATAAACTTCGTTACTTCAGTTGAAGTACCAGACTTAAGCGTTACTAAATAAGTTCCTGAAGGTAATTTATCCACATTAAAACTCATGTTGTGTTTACCAGAGTTCATATTACTCCAAACTACTTGATTAATAATTTTACCTTGTAAATCATATACTTTGAACTCAACATCTGATTTATTGCCTAATTCAAATGCAACGTTGCCCTCTAAAGAAAGTGGATTAGGATAAATACTAATTCCTGAAATACCCTCAACAACATCAATTACCTGATGCTCTCCGGAACCAACATAAGAATCTGAAGTCCAAATACCTCTTCCAAATGTTCCCAAGAATACTTCATAAGGGTTTTTAGCACCTTGACTAAAATCTCTCCATTGCTGACGCACATCGAAAACAGGAACAATACCCGTTTCAGCTGTGTGAGCAGACCAAGTAGACCCACCATTATCAGAAGAATACGCGCCGAACTCAGTTCCTACCATCCAAATATCATCTCCGTCAGGATTCATAATAAACTCACAACCAAAAATAGTGTAATTTGGAAGGTTACCACTTACATCGTTAAAATCACCTGCGGTAGTAGTAGTTGAAGCATTTGTACATAACTTAACTGTACCTAAAGAAGTACCTGTTGTTACTAATACCCTATCAAAATCCAATGGATCTGTGGAGATATCTGTAATTATTTGACCGATGGTAAAAGAAGTCGTCCATAACTTGTATGTAACAAAAGAACTATCATCAAAATTCCCATAACGGTAATTTTCTGCGCTCCAATCTAATGTTTCAAAACCTCCCAAAATTGTATCACCGGTTGAAAGGTTAATAATTGTATCACCTGTTTCTGGTCGATAATCTACATCACCTGCTGTTGAAGAATAAGCACTATCCAATCCTGATACTCTATGTAAAATACCGTTATCAGTTCCAATCCATAAAACATCTCCATCTTTAGAAAACTCATAAGAATGGGCTGTACCAGAAGTTCCTGTTTTCCACCACGGCTGGTCTCCAGGGTTGTTATTTACTAATGAAGAACTAAATCTCACCATTTCTCTTGTTATATAGACCTGATCTCCCATAGTAGCAAACAGGGATTGCTTGGGATCTGGCAAGTTAATCGTATCCTGAGCCACTGGGTTGTACAAATAAGGTACACCACCTGGAATTGTATCAAAATTCGGCAAAACAGAATCAGCTGCCGGGGTAACGCTACTATATGTAACAGTTAAATCTTGGGTTAATGTATAAGTAAGGGGAAGGTTTAGGGTTTCACTATTATACTCTACAACATCTCCTATCGACATGGATGAGTCGGGAATAAACTGAACCGAATCTTTACTATCTAAATCATTATCATCTTCAAATAGGCGAATTGCATTGTAAAATCCTGAACCAGCGGCTGGTGCATCAACCGTTTGCCAATTTAATCCCTTATCCGAGCTTCTATAAAGAGCTCCGCTATATATAGTGGAATAAATCACATCACCATTACCCATAAATGAGATTTCAGATTCAAAACCATCACCACCATTTACTTTTGCATAAGATTTACCACTTGCGCTGCTATGATCATTATAAGCTGTACCATTATCTTGAGCACCTCCGATAGTTTCTCCATTTGGGCCATAACCAATACCGTAAAATTGTGTAGCATTGTATCCTTTGTTTATGACCGTAAAGAAAGAAGTTTCGTTAGTAAAAGATTTAGACATTCCTCCATCGTTTCCAATATATAAAGCTCCATTAGAGTCCCATGTAAAGTGGTGATTGTCTGCATGCACATATACAGGGCTATTTTGATTTGCGTTCCACTGAGAAATTTGCTCCCATTGGCCATCCGCATCGGACGCAGAGGTCCCTTCTGTTTTTTCCCATCTATATAAATCTATACCACCAAAAATACAGTGATCCGGATGACCTGGCACTCCGTCAATTACCATATCATAGTAGCATTGTCCATTGGCGGATATACAAGGAGTCCAACCAAAGGTTGATGCTGGCGCTATTTTATACCAATTTTGGCCATGATCTTCGGAATACCAGATTCCCCTCATTTGACCTCCAGATTCTTCAGCCATAAACAGATTGTAGTATCCCGCGGTATTTTTTTCATAAGAAATAGCACATTCTTTTCTATTTCCTCCATTTGAAATTGGAGATACCACAGTACCATTTCCAATACAATTAAAAAACGATGCACCTCCATCTGCAGAAACATACAATCTACTAGTACCCGCAGCTCCTGAAGCTACAATTACATTTCCATCAGCAGAAACAACAACTTTTACTAAATCTGTGTTAGCCGTAATATCGCTATTTAAATTCTCTACAGTTTTATTTACAGATCTATTCATCCCCAAATTATCTCCAACAAAATAGATAACATCACCTTGCGATAAATCGGCAGCGACTCTAGCAATTTCATCATTTTGAGTTCCTGATAATTGAATCCAAGTTGCACCACCATCAGTACTGTACCAGATTCCATTTCCATCCTGCATTCCTGAACTTTCAAAATCTAGGCTTCCTTCACCTAGTAAATTTTTTCCTCCGGTCCCTACATACAAAGTTCCGTTGGGCGTCATACACATTGAAGAGATAGACATAGTTCCGATAGACATGTTACCAGTTAAGGTATTATTATCCCAAGAAGTCAATCGATTCCAGTTATTTCCACCATTTACTGATTTATATACACCGCCATCGACAGAACCAGCATAAACAGTAAAGTCGTTATTTGGGTCGACAATAATTGCTCTTGTTCTGCCACCAACGTTATCCGGACCATCCTCTCCAAATGTAAAGGCTGCTGCTTTTTGATTGTTCATGTTTAAAGCATGTTGATAGGCAGTTTCATAATCACTTGGCTCTACCTTCCCGGTCATAGGATTAACATACAGAGAGTTTAAGTACTCATTGGACTGAGTCCAACTTTGTTGCTTAGTTCTTTCGCTTGCAAGCTCTGTTGCAGAGTAAGATCTCTCTGAAATCGTCTCAACATTATTACTAACGTATAAGGCTACTGCGGTTACCGCAACAGCTACTGTTCCTAAAAATAATTTTGTTCTTTTCATAAAATCAATTCTATTTAAAACTGAATAGTTTTTTCTGATGTACAAATTTAACGAAAGTTTTATACATTTCTAACACTTATTGAGCGAAAGGTAGATATTATTTTTTGAGCGGTGAGGATTGCTAATATAAACACACCTTAAAACAAGTGTTTTTCGGCATGGTAAGACGAGCGAACAAGCGGCGAACTTTCGACAAAACGAAATCCCTTTTCAAGGCCAATGCGCTTGTATTCTTCAAATTTATCGGGTGTAATGAACTCATCGACTGCCATGTGCTTGTTTGTAGGCTGCAAATATTGACCTAAAGTCAAAACATCTACTCCAACGCTTCTTAAGTCATCCATTGTTTCAACAACCTCCTCATCTGTTTCTCCCAAACCTAACATGATTCCCGATTTAGTTCGCATTCCTCCTTCCTTCAACCTTCTTAAAACTTCTAGACTTCTATTGTATTTCGCCTGAATGCGCACTTCCTTTGTCAACCTTCTAACCGTTTCTAAATTATGCGAGACTATTTCTGGGGCAACATCAATTATGCGTTGCAAGTTTGACCACTTTCCTCCGAAATCAGGGATCAGTGTTTCTAAAGTAGTTCCTGGGGAATGTTTGCGAACAGCTCTAACCGTTGCTTCCCATATTTCAGAACCACCATCTTGCAAATCATCTCTATCAACCGATGTTATGACAGCATGCTTAACTTTCATTAATTTAATAGACTCAGCAACTCTTCTTGGCTCAAAAATATCAGCTTCAGCTGGTTTTCCCGTTGATACCGCACAGAATCCACAAGATCTAGTACAAACATTGCCTAAAATCATGAAAGTTGCTGTACCTGCACCCCAGCACTCTCCCATATTTGGACAGTTTCCACTTTCACAAATAGTATGTAATTTGTGCTCAGACACAACATCACGAACCTCTCGATATTCCTTACCTGTGGGAAGTTTAACTCGAAGCCATTTCGGCTTTTTTAGCCTTTCATTTTTCAGTTGTTTTTCTTTTAATTCTGCCATCACATTCAAATTAGAAATATTTCTTTCCAAAGAGCAAATTTATATAAAGGGAGGGATACAAAAAATTATTTTTCGTGTTTGTCATTATTGGAATTCTTTGAGGATATGCATCAAACACTCCTCCAACCTCAATTGCTTTAATACCGCTTCTGTATCCTGAGTACTCAAAAGTAACACCTAACTTTAAGCAGACGCCAGGATAAAATTTTATTTCGGAAATACCTCTTGCTGCTGGACCGCGACCAAAAATATTAGTTAAATTGTGTTTTTCAGGATCATAACGTTCTACTTGAATAAGTTCGCCAACTATATTGAACACCTCCAAATAAACTGGCTTAGCCATTCCAATTGAAGCACCAGCTATCCAAAAATAACTTATTTCAACTGCCTGTTCTCTCAACTTCTCATACAGAATCCTCTTTCTCCCTAAACCAAGTCTTAAAACATACAATGAATTCAATTTACCATAAACAAATCCTTTTGCATTTTCATCAATTACTCCAAACGACTTTACTTCTTTCGGATGCTTCATTGAAACAATATCAAAAGCAAATAGTTTTTTCGTGTCAGCCGTTTTAAATTTAGAAAAATATAAATTAAGACCTAAACCTTGGGTATGCATTATAAAACCGCCATACGCAGATTTCCTAAAGCCCGCTTTATTGTTCTGTTCAGCTGGCAATTGGGCTGGAAATTTCATTACCAAACCCAACAAAAGCATACAATATGTATATCGTAATTTACGCATTATTTATATTAAACCAAAAGTACATACTTAAAATCATTAAAACGAAATGAAGATGAAACAAATTGCCTAAACAAAAAAAAGCCCAACCAAAGGTCGAGCTTAAACAATATTATATTGGCTTATGAGCCTTAATAAATTAATGTGTTTTCTATATATTCTTTGGACTCAAGCTCTTTTGAATCGTCTAACAATTCATCATCTCCATCATTAACTGAATAGGCAGCACATCTTGTATGACCTCCTCCCATGGAACAAGATGCAAACCCAAAAGATACTACAGCAAAAAGAACAATCAATTTAATACATTTCATTTTAGTTTTTTTAATGTGATGTGAATCACTTACGAAAGTAATCAAATAAAGTTTCAACAAATTAAATCCACTCTACATTTTTCTCTGTAGATATCACATTTAGTTCATTCGGAGCCTCTTTGATTTGATACGTGTTAGAATAAGCTGCACAGGTAGTGTGCTGGGAACATGACATCAAACAAAATGTCACCCCTACAATCGCGATTAGATTTTTAAATACTTTCATGGAAATTATTAGGCTTTTATTTGTTTAACTTTTCAATAGGTTTGAAGCACAAATATCAAAAATAATATTCACTTTTACAAAGAATAAAACACCAAAGTTATGAACATAGACAATGTAATAAATGGAATCGAGGAAGGATGGAAGCATGCCTTAGCTTCAGAATTGAATAAGGAATATTTCACAGCGCTAAAGTCGAAATTAATTATTGAAAAGAAAACCTCGACCATATTCCCCCCTGAAAAAGACATTTTCGCAGCTTTTAGCTTGACACCCTTTCGCGATGTTCAAGTAATCATTATTGGACAAGACCCATATCATGGAGAGGGACAAGCTAATGGCTTATGCTTTTCTGTATCAGATAATATAAGTCATCCTCCTTCATTAAAAAATATTTTTAATGAAATCCAAAATGACCTTAAAATACCCTACCCAAAAAGTGGCAACTTAGAAAGCTGGGCCAAACAAGGTGTTTTATTATTAAATGCTTCCTTAACAGTCCGAAAAGACGAAGCAAATTCTCATAGTGACTTTGGTTGGCAAATATTTACCGATAACATCATTCAACAATTGTCTTTTCAGAAAAAGGACTTAATATTTTTACTTTGGGGAGGATTTGCAAAAAAGAAAATTAAATTTATCAATAAAGAAGTTCACCATATACTTCAATCAGGACACCCATCTCCTTTAAGCGCAAACAGAGGTCATTGGTTTGGAAATGGACATTTCCGTAAAACAAATGAGCTATTAATTAGTTTAAACAAAAAGCCTATCGATTGGAGAATTGAATAAAATTTAAAAAAAGTGTTAATATATATTTACATACCCATTATTTTGCTATTTGCCAATACTACGTATGCACAATCTTGGTCGAATAAATTTCATGGCCTACCCGAAAATTATGACTTGGACAAGACCTTCAAACAGCTATCAAGAAAAAACCATAAAAAGAAACTAAGAGTAATCCAAAACTCGTTGGTCCAAAATGGATATTTAGCAGCCGGAATAGACAGCGTGTTTATAGATGATTCTCTTTTTAAAATTGATATTTATATTCATACTGGAGAACTCTATTCTTTATCAAGATTGACTTTTAATCCAGAAAATGAAGATGCACTGGGCTCTTCCGGCTTTAGGGAAAAATTATTTTCAAACAAACCATTTAATCCGCAACAATTAGCGAAGCTGTTTGATAAAGTACTTACCTTTTACGAAAACAATGGTTTTCCGTTTGCCAGCATTAAATTGGATAGTACAAAATTTGATAACGATCAGATGAGCAGTAAATTGCTAATTAGCAAAGGACCTTTAATTAGAATTGACACAATTTTTGTAAAAGGAGAAGCTCAAAACTCTAACAAACTAATTTACAATATTCTGCAAATTAACCCTAATGACATTTACCAACAGCAAATTATCAACAACATAGAGGTGCGCATAAAAGAAAGTCCTTTTCTTCAAGCCATTAAACCTTCAGAATATGAATTTGTAAATAATAAATGTAATATCTACGTTTATTTAAAAAACAACCCTGCTAGTAATTTCAATGGTATTGTGGGATTATTACCAGATGATAATGGAAAAATCAATATTACAGGTGATGTAAACATTAAACTATTGAATGCTTTACACAAAGGTGAAACTATCCAATTAAACTGGAGGAAACTTCAGCCACTGACACAAAACCTCCAAACAGCTTTTTCTTACCCCTTTTTGCTCAACTCATCTTTCGGGGTTGATACAAAATTCTCTTTGTACAAAAGAGATACAACATTCTTAAATATTGAAGGGAAAATAGGTGTTCAGTATTATTTTAATAGTGACAATACGCTTGCTGTTTTTTACCAGAACAAAAGTTCAAATTTACTGTCTACACAGCAATTTCAATTTGTGACAACACTTCCTGAATTTGCGGATATGAGTAATAGTTCCTATGGAATTGAAATGAAGTCAATTAAATTGAACTACAAATACAACCCAACAAAAGGTTATGCTGGTTTTTTATCCTTTTCCGCCGGAACAAAAACTATTCGAAAAAACAATAACTTAAACCCTGTTGTTTATGAGGGTATAAATTTAAAAACAGCTCAATTTGAAATCAAATCAAATTTGGATTTTTATATACCTTTAAAAAAAAGAAGTACAATTAAATTAGGCTCCAAAACCGGATTCATTTTCAATGAAAACATGTTTACCAACGAATTGTTTAGAATAGGGGGTAATATAACATTAAGGGGATTTGACGAAGAGTCCATTTATAACTCAAGCTTTGCTATTGGAACCATAGAATACAGGTTTCTTTTAGAGCAAAATTCTAATATTTTTGCCTTCATCGATGGCGCCTGGTATGAGAATAAAGTTAAAGGAAACTTTATTACAGACACTCCCCTAGGAACAGGTGTTGGAATAAACTTCAGCACAAAACCTGGAATCTTTTCCATTAGCTATGCTTTAGGAAGGCAGAAAGGTAGCCCATTCATTTTTAAGTCTGCTAAAATTCACTTTGGTTTTATTAGTTTTTTCTAAATTAGAATTATTTTCACGAATTTGCTTTTGCAGGCCTGCGGGTATCCCTATATTGCATAACCTATTTAAGAAATAAAGTAATGAAGCCCTCTTAAACGAAATGAGATGATATTTTTGAAATCTTACATGACATCCAAAAAGTTACTTTTTAATTTAAGTATTCTAGTATTCTCTGCCTTCTTAATTAGTGCTTTATCATATACAAGTCCCAGAACAAAGGTAACTACAACCATAAAAAATAATGAGTTTTTATTGGAATACCTTTCTATAAAATACCCCAATCAAAGTTTTCAAAACTTTATTTACGTTGGAGTCAAGCGGCAAGAGTTGGATTTATACCTAAATGGAAATCACATTATATCTTACCCAATTTCTACTTCTATGCACGGTGCCGGAACAAAAGCTGGCAGTGACATGACGCCTGTTGGACTACACAAGATAAAAGGGAAATTTGGATCGAATGTTCCGATTGGAGGAATTTTAAAAGCTAGGAAATATACCGGAAATATTGCCAGCATTCAGACCAAGCCTATAAAAACAGGAGAAGACGCTATTACCACGCGAGTTTTAACACTTGAAGGATTAGAAAATGGCATTAACAAAGGTGGTGAACTAGATTCTTACGGAAGACACATTTACATCCATGGAACTGCCGAAGAAGGTCTTATTGGACAACCGGCATCACACGGATGTGTAAGAATGAGAAATAAAGATGTAATTGACTTATTTAATCGAGTTGACAAAGGCTTGAAGGTTATCATTTTGAATAATTAACAACAATATCACCTGACTGCTTTCAATCATATCCAGAAATGAAATTAGCTACTTTCAGCATAGCAGAAAGTAAAACCCTCAAAAAAAATCGATTCACGTCTTTAATTCAAAAAGAAATTTTACATTACTTTAACAATCGCATGCTTTTTATCATTTGATTTTGTAAAGTAATCCCTTATCTTTGCACTCGCTTTTAGAAAAAGCATGCATTAGAAATTATTAAATCTATCATTGATATGACAACTACAACAGAAAAATTACCTTATAAGGTTAAAGATATTTCTTTAGCAGATTGGGGAAGAAAAGAAATTACAATTGCTGAAGCTGAAATGCCGGGATTAATGTCTCTTAGAGAAGAGTATGGTGACTCTAAGCCTTTGGCTGGAGCAAGAATTGCAGGATGTTTACACATGACAATTCAAACTGCTGTTTTAATTGAAACATTAACAGCTTTAGGTGCTGAAGTTACTTGGTCATCTTGTAATATTTTCTCAACACAAGATCAGGCTGCAGCTGCAATTGCCGCTACAGGTGTTCCTGTTTACGCATGGAAAGGATTAAATGACGAAGAGTTTGATTGGTGTATTGACCAAACAATTAATGGGTTTAAAGACGGTAAGCCATTGAACTTAATTTTAGATGATGGTGGTGATTTAACGAATATGGTTTTCGATAAATACCCAGAGTTATGTGCAGGAATCAAAGGATTATCAGAAGAAACAACAACAGGCGTTCACAGATTATATGATAGAATGAAAAACGGAACGTTGGTTATGCCAGCTATTAATGTAAATGATTCTGTTACTAAATCTAAATTTGACAACAAATACGGATGTAAAGAATCTTTAGTTGATGCAATTAGAAGAGCTACAGATGTTATGATGGCTGGAAAAGTTGCTGTAGTTGCTGGGTATGGTGATGTTGGAAAAGGTTCTGCTGCTTCATTAGCTGGTGCCGGAGCAAGGGTGATTGTTACTGAAATTGATCCAATT
>JAQWQH010000026.1 GCA_029244805.1 Flavobacteriales bacterium | reverse complement strand
CCCAAAAGAATTGAATTTATACGACACATTAAATATTAAATATATAAATCAAATAATCTGTTCAAAACGTTAAATTATGGATGCACCAGAAATAGTAGTAGGCCTTGATATTGGAACCACAAAAATAGCATGTCTTGTTGGTCGCAAGAACGAGCATGGGAAAATCGAAATGCTAGGTGTAGGAAAAGCACCAAGTGTCGGAGTTACACGTGGTGTAGTTTCTAATATTGAAAAAACAGTTCAGTCTATTCGTACTGCTGTAGAAGAAGCAGAGGCGAAATCAGGCGTTGAAATTAAAGTAGTAAACGTAGGTATTGCAGGACAGCATATTAAAAGTTTACAGCACCGCGGTATGATTACTAGAGATAGTATCGAGGAAGAAATCAACCAGCAAGATGTAGACGCTCTTATTGATGATATGTACAAACTTGTTATGATGCCTGGTGAGGAAATAATTCATGTCTTACCTCAGGAGTATATTGTCGACAGGCAAAGCGGTGTGAAGGACCCAATCGGAATGTCTGGTGTGCAATTAGAAGCGAACTTTCATATAATTACTGGTGCAATGGCATCTGCTAAAAATATATACAAATGTGTAGCGAAGGCTGGATTGGAGGTAGCGGAATTAATTCTTGAACCTCTTGCATCTGCTTCAGCTGTATTGAGTGATGAAGAGAAAGAAGCTGGTGTAGTCTTAGTGGATATAGGTGGCGGTACAACAGATATAGCAATATTCCATGATGGAATAATTAGACACACCGCGGTTATTCCTTTCGGGGGTAATGTAATAACAGAAGATATCAAAGAAGGTTGTACAATAATGCAACGTCAAGCTGAATTATTGAAAACAAAATTTGGAACCGCTCTTTCTAATCAAAGTCAAGAAAATGAAATTGTGTGTATTCCAGGTTTAAGAGGAAGAGATCCAAAAGAAATTTCAGTAAAGAACCTTTCCAATATAATTAATGCCCGTATGGCTGAAATTATTGAACATGTATATTATGAAATAAAAAATTCTGGATACGAAAAGAAATTGATAGGAGGGATTGTTATAACTGGAGGGGGGTCTCAATTAAAACATATTAGTCAATTATTTGAATATGCGACTGGAATGGATGCGAGAATTGGCTTTCCAAATGAACACTTAAGTTCAAATACAAGTAACAATTTAACGAGTCCATTATTCGCAACGGGTGTTGGATTAGTTGCAAAAGGATTCGAAAACTTTGACAAGGTATTGGCTTCAAAAGCATACATAAATACCAGAACACACTCAGAAAAAACAAAAGGAGGCTTTTTTGATAAGATTAAGAACTTTTTTGACGAGTCAGTAGATTAAAAAAAAAGAATAACAACAAACAAATAATAACCGCTATGATGAAATTTGATTTACCCAAAGACCAATCATCTATAATTAAAGTTATAGGTGTTGGTGGTGGAGGCAGTAATGCCGTAAACCACATGTTCCGTCAAGGAATAAAAGGAGTTGATTTTCTGGTGTGCAACACAGATCACCAGGCATTGGACATGAGTCCAGTCCCAATTAAAATTCAGTTAGGCAAGAGCCTAACTGACGGAAGAGGGGCAGGAGCATTACCTGATGTTGGTATGAATGCTGCAATAGAAAATATCGAGGAAATAAGAGAAATTCTTGAGAAAAATACCAAGATGGTATTTGTTACCGCTGGAATGGGTGGAGGTACCGGTACTGGAGCTGCTCCAGTTATTGCTAAAATAGCCAAAGAATTGGGGATTTTGACCGTAGGTATTGTAACTATTCCGTTCAAATTTGAAGGAAGAAAAAGAATCACGCAAGCTGAAGAAGGATTAGAGAAAATGAGAGAATCTGTTGATACCCTTTTAGTTATCAATAATGACAAGCTTCGTGAGATGTTTGGAAATCTTTCATTAGGAAATGCATTTGCACAAGCGGATGATGTACTGTCTTCTGCGGCGAAAGGTATCGCTGAAGTAATATCGGTTACAGGACAAATAAATGTTGATTTTAATGATGTTAATACAGTAATGAAAGACAGTGGTGTTGCTATAATGGGTACTGCTGAAGCCGAAGGTGAGGGTAGAGCTCAAAAAGCTACAATGAAAGCCTTGGCTTCGCCATTACTAAACGATAATCAAATAAGCGGCGCTCGTTACGTATTACTAAACATCACATATGGAGACCAAGAAGTGTTGATGGATGAGATTTCTGAAATCACCGATTATATTCAAGACGAAGCAGGAAACACTGCAGATGTAATTTGGGGTCACGGTTATGATGCTAGTTTGGGAGATAATCTTTGTATTACCATAATTGCAACAGGATTTAAGTCAACTCCCGATACTGGACTTCCACAAAGAGAACCTGCAAGAAGATTGATGGATTTGGAAGAAGAAAGACCTACTATAATTACACAGCCTATCCAGTCACCTACGCAAACTTCTGCACCTAAAGAAGAGAGCGAAAAACTGGAAGAACCATTTATGGTAACGAAATTTAATTTGGAGGATGATGTTGTTGAAGTTGAAAATAGTGAAGTTAAAGAAGCTGCAGAGTATGACTCATCCGTTACTGCTTCGGAAGAAGTAAATGAAACGCATGTTTCTGAAAGTGCAGATGGTAAAGTTCGCTTCATGTTAGAAGAAGATGATGCGTCTGAAGCGGTGGATACTTCAGAACCTGTATCTGGTACATTTAATTTTACCACTACTACTACTTCTGCTACTGACGAGTCAATAGTTGAAAGTGATTTTGATAAGCCTTCTCTAGAGGATAATAGAGAATTGACGCAACAGCGTTTGGATAGAATTCGTGATACAAGCAAACAGATTAAGACTTCTATGACTTTATCGGATATGGAAAATGAACCTGCTTACAAAAGAAGAAATATTCAATTAGACGATATTGACCACTCTTCAGAATCTACTCAATCTCGTTTTACAATCGGAGATATCGAAAATGAAGATGGAGAAAAGAGAACTGGGTTAAGCGATAATAATTCGTTTTTACACGATAATGTAGATTAATATAGAAGTATGTCATTAACCAACGCGATTAACGCCGATATAAAGAAAGCCATGCTTGCTAGAGAAAAAGATAAGCTTGAAGCATTGCGATCAATAAAATCAGCATTATTACTGGAAGCTACAAAAGAAGGCGCTGGAGGAGAAATCTCTGCAGAGGCTGAAGCTGCAATTGTACAAAAACTTTATAAGCAAAGAATGGATGCTTTAGCTATCTATAAAGAGCAAAAAAGAGAAGATTTGGCAGCTGTAGAACAACAGCAAGCGGAAGTAATAAAGATATATTTACCCGCTCAAATGAGCGAAGATGAGGTAATACAGACAGTCCAAGAAACAATTTCATCACTGGGAGCTAGCGGTCCTTCAGACATGGGGAAAGTTATGGGTGCTGTTATGGGTAAACTGAAAGGTAAAGCTAATGGTGGTTTAATATCTTCAACTGTAAAAGCAGAATTAGGTAAGATCTAATTTCAGATAAATAATTTACTAAAAAATCCTGCCCTCATTCTGGGCGGGATTTTTTTGTGGTTAAAACAAAAGACCTTCAATTGGAATTAGATGTTATCACTTTTACCGTTTCACCAATCTTAATAAAATAAAGGCCTGTTGTATGTTGAAATTCTAAAGAGAAATTAGTTTTGTTCAAAATCTTCATTCTTTTTCCCAAAACATCATAAACTTCAATATTGTACTCTTTCAAATTGACATTAGAATGGACAACATCTTTAAACGGATTGGGGTAGAAATCAGGTTCATTTCCTTCGAGATCTGTTATGCTTGCACAGCTCTCTACTTCTATGGTTATCTCGTCAATCGAAGAGCATCCAAACTGATTTGTAACGCTCACTGAGAAATCAAATATTCCTAAGGATGTTAAATCAGGAGAATAAGTTTGTTGAGTCGAATTGTCGTTCCACAGATATGCATTTTGCAAACCTGCATCAAGAGTCAAATTGCTGCCTTCACAAATCAGCGTATCGTTTCCCAGAAATACATCGGGAAGGGGGTGGACGTCTACTTGAAAGGTGTCCAAAATAGAAACTGACCCATTAAGTGCTTCGTAATACACTGTTGTAGAGCTGTTAAATATATTATTCAGAGTAGGTCCGGAAGAAAGGGTGTTTCCATTCTGATCCGTCCAATTTTCTGAGTAATCAGTAGAGCTGAAACCTGCAATATATTCTAAATCTGAAGCAATTGGCTTGCACATCAGTCCATGATTTTGTTCTGAACTCAAATCTTCTAGAGTATAAGCGCATTGATTAGGAAGAGTGTAAAGAGCAACTAGGTTTGCGCTGGAAGCTGGATCTATTGTGCTCATCATATTGGCATTTGCTTGCCCATTACTTAATGTGGTTTTCCAAATGGATATATCAGCTAACTTACCATTGAAAAAATTGGAGCATTGAAAATCATCAAATTCATGCCCTAAAGATGCTCTATCTGTGCTTTCAATTGTGAGGTCCTCGATAAATGAATTCTCTACCGATCCATCCACATAAATTGATACGGTATTCGACGTCACATCCCACGTATAACCAATGTAATGCCATTGGTTGTCATTTATAAAAGTTGTGCCGGAGAAATAATTTCCTGAAACATAAATGTTAGTCTTTCCATTGTATACACCGAAAAGAAATCTATTGTCTCCATATCTATTGTTAATGGCATAGATTCTTTCATCATCGCTAGGGTTCAATGTTTTTACCCAAGTAAAGAAGGAATGAGAGTCGTATTGCAGATCATTTACCACGGACTCAATATTCACATAGTCCATCCCCCCAAATGTATATACGTTGCGAGGTAATTCATACGAAGCTGTTAAATTAAATGGAGGGCATTCGCTTGTGTCGTTATGAACTGATGCGGAATAGTTGGACAGTGCGTACTCAAAATTTTCATTGAAATTACAGGTAGAAGAATTCATTCCATATTGGTCAACTACCTCTTGACGGCTTAAGGGTCGTTCATAAATTTTCAATTCATCAATACTCCCTTTAAAATAATTCCCATCATTTCTTCCAATTTCTGCGTTTTGGTTTGATCCTAATGTGCCAATTCCTGTTGTGGAGTGGCTGTCCATAAGTTCTCCGTTTAAGTAGATCATAGCTTCTGTCCCATTGTATACACCCGCTACATGGATCCATTGGTTAAGCGTTAAGTCAGACTGCGGAATTCCTGGTCGAGACGTTAATCCGAGACCATCTTTCACTTTAAATCTGAGCTCCTGGTTAGCTTTATCTAAATACAATACATAGTAATCCTCGTCAGAGTCATAAATAGGTCCGTAGTTGTCAGGCATTTGAGAGGGTAATTCCTCTAGTTTTACCCACGCACTGATGCTTACTGCATCTAAGTCAATGTCTAGGGAAGGTGAGGGAAGTACATTCACATAACTCGAAGTGCCGTTAAAATTTAGACCAGACTGACTTATACCCGAAATCCAGCTGGCATTGGCTGTGTTCAGGTTATTTCCATTAAGGGAAAGATCACTCGCGCTGGAACCCGAATTTTCATCAAAAGACCAATGCGCAATTAACCCTCCATTTCTCATGTAGCTTTTAAGCCCAATCATATCCTGCGCATTGTCCGTAATAATCCCATCTATCCCCTTAGACATCTTATTGAGCATGGAGCGCGCATCGTTCACAGTATAATTCCAAACTTGAATTCCAGCGGCTTGTGCAGCGGTTATATTACCCACGCCAGGATCAAGTCCTACACCTAAATACTCAGCATTGATCGATAATGCATCTGATATATCACCTGAAGTCATGATGCTCGATAAATAACAGACTTTTACATTGGGGTTTATGTTTTTCACGATCTGGAGCTGAGAGAGGCTAAAGGAGAATATAACTACATCGTTCAGCATTCCCAAATCTTCAATGAGTTGCATAGCCTGACTTTCAATATTGCTTGCCTTTAGTTCTACACATACTTTTATTTTTCCTTTAGCCATTGCTAGGACCTCATATAATGTAGGTATTTCAGTACCTATGTAATCATTGGAAAACCAACTTCCTGCGTCCATTAATTTTAGGTCATTATACGAATAAGAGCTTACCAAACCAGAATAGCTAGTTGTTGCATCAACCGTCGCATCATGAATGACAATTAAACTGTCATCTGAAGATTTTTGAACATCTAATTCGATGTAATCTACATTGAGGTCTATTCCCAATTGAAAAGCTGGTAATGTATTCTGAGGAGCCAAAGAAGATACGCCGCGATGAGCAATAATTGTGGTTGTATCACATGCATATGTTTGAAAAAGGCTTACAAATGAAAAAATAAAGGAGAAGGTAATTGTTTTTGACATAATTAGCTGTTTCATTACAATATACAGAATCTTCTCTATAGAGAGAAAATATAAATCAAAATTATCGCGGTTACTAAGATTAAAAAAGTGTGATTCAACAATTTCGATTAGTATTTGAGAGGGTGTTGATTACCATTTGGCTAAATCATAAATACTGCGCCAGGAAAATATTTTTCATTCGTATTGAATTAAGTGAGTAAACCCTCGGCAGGTCGAATTGAAGATGATCGCCGAAACAAGTTTACTTTCTAGCACTCAATAACAAAACCAACACCATGCACATTCTTTATATTGATAGAGGTATCTTCTTTTAAGTATTTTCTTAACTTAGTAATAAATACGTCTAAACTTCTGCCATTAAAGTAGCTATCATCACCCCAAACAAGGTTTAAAATTAGATCGCGTTCAACAACGTTTCCTTTTTTCTCGCATAGAATTCGTAAAATATCAGCTTCTTTTTTTGTGAGTTTTTTCATCTCGGTTTCACCAATAGAAAGTTTGTAGTTGGAAGAATCGAAAAAATATTTTCCTAATTTAAAGCCATTACTTTTTTTAGAGCTAATACTTCCAGATCTTTTTAAGATAGCTTCAATCCTAAGATAGAACTCATCCATACTAAAGGGTTTCGTTATGTAATCATCTGCCCCTGCTTTGAACCCTTTTATTTTATCTTCCGTCATGGATTTTGCAGTAAGAAATACAATCGGAACTTCAATAGATAGTTTCCGAATATCTTCTGCTAAACTAAAGCCGTCTTTTTTTGGTAACATAACATCTAAAATGCAAAGGTCATAGGTATCTTCGTTAAAAGCTTTTAAACCCTCTTTTCCATCTTGGCTAAGATGAACATGA
>JAQWQH010000261.1 GCA_029244805.1 Flavobacteriales bacterium | reverse complement strand
AAAACAGAAATTAATTCATCTGTGACTCCATCTTCATCAAGAATATTTATCAAGTAATTTGAGTTATACGGAAGTGTAATGGGAAAATCACTATAGTAAGTATAAGATAGATTATAATCAGCATTCTGACCAACCTCCATTCCATCCAAATAAATAGTCGTCCCATCTACTATCTGAAATCTAACATCCGGTAAACCTTGAATATCCCATAAATCACCATTCCAATTCAATTCTGGAAAAGAGGACAAAACAATTGAGGTTATCACAACAGATACGGGGCGGTCTTTAACTGTTATGGTTTTATAATCCGATTCAAAAGATTTGTTATTTTTAGAATATACTTTTAATTCTACCGTATAAGTTCCGGAAGAGGTGTAGATATGTTCTGTATTTTTTTCTTCTGAATTATTTCCATCTCCAAAATCCCAATAATACCGATATCCATTTTCTGAACAATTGGCTAAAAAAGTAACCTGATCACCTATCTCGTATTTCTCATCCATTGAGTTAATAAATGCAATGGGCTCATTCTTTTTACAAGAACAAAATAAAAAGATCGCGAGTAATAAGGAAAAGCATTTCATACTAGTAAGTTATGCTATTCGAATAGCAAAATCAAATATACCTATTAATTTAATGCTTCCGGATCACGCCTGCTGATTAAAAACAAAGCACCAAAGGAGAGTATTGCATTGTAAATTATCAATTCAGCTCCAAACTTGTAATCTCCAATCCAGATTAACATATCGTTACTTGCCAAATACCATATAATGGCCATTCCTCCTCCAACTAAAACACATACAATTGGCACCAAAGTGTCTGTTAGTTTTCGCTTGGAAAGGATTCCAAAAAAGAACAAACCAATAAGAGGCCCATAAGTAAAGCCCGCAAGTTTAATCAATAACCATATTGCTGAATCCTCAGTAGTGTAGCGTAATAATACAACAACCAATATCAGTACTATTGACATACCTATATGCACTAACTTCCTTACTTTTTCTTGCTCTCCAATACTTTCTTTAGCACTATCAATTAAATCATCTGAAGAAACAGGTCCATGCTTTTTTTCTTTTACATTCAAAAAGTCTACTGAAAACGAAGTTGTCAAAGAAGTAAGTGCTGAATCAGCACTACTATAAGCTGCTGCAATTAACCCCAACAAAAACAACAATCCAACTGTTACTCCCATTGAACCTTCCATTGCGATTGATGAAAACAGCAAATCCGTTCTGCCTGCTTCGAGTACATCATCCCCTATGCCGGTAGATGAGTTATACATAAACAACAATGCTCCCATTGCTAAAAAAACAAGATTAACAACTACTAAAACAATCGCCATACTGATCATATTTTTTTGGGCATCTTTGATGTTTTTACAACTCAAGTTCTTTTGCATCATATCTTGATCCAACCCTGTCATCCCAATAGTAATAAACATCCCCCCTAAAAAGTGTTTCCAGAAATAATTTCCACTGTGCCAATCATCAAAAAAGAATATCTGACTATAATTACTATTTGATATCGATTTTATCAATCCGCCTTTATCAGATAAGTTAAGTGTATCGCTAACTAGCCAAACAGTAGCCAATACAGCAAAAAGCATAAACGCTGTTTGAAGCGTATCCGTCCATATGATTGTTTTAATTCCTCCTTTATTTGTGTATATCCATATGAGTAAAACGGAAATAACTACTGTTACCCAAAAAGGGATTCCCCAATCATCAAATAGTATTTGCTGTAACACGCTTGCAACTAGTAATAGCCGAATAGAAGCACCTAAAATTCTAGATACTAAAAAAAATGCCGCTCCTGTTTTATAACTCCAAAAACCAAAACGATGCTTTAGGTATTCGTAAATAGATGTCAAATTCATTTTATAATAAATAGGCATCAAAACATAAGAAACAACTAGATACCCTATAAAATAGCCAAACACCATTTGCAGATAGCTAAACTGACCACCATCTACTCCTCCTGGAACTGATATAAAAGTAACTCCCGACAATGATGCTCCAATCATACCAAAAGACACAATGTACCAAGGAGATTTTTTTTCACCAAGAAAGAAAGAATCATTATCTGCATTTTTGCTTGTTATCCATGCTATAAGAACTAGCACTAAAAAGTAAATGACTATTACAGATATGATCAGCGTATTTGACATTCGACAAAGATAAGGATTTCTTATGTTTGCAGAAAACCGTTACAAATTAGATTTCCACGTAAGACTATTAGTATCAAATTATGAATTTAGAAGATCAGCTCAAACAACTCGAAAAATCAGCACGAAAATTAGACTTGACTTCTGATGAAAGAAAAGAATATGATACTGCGATAACAGACTATCTTTTCAACTTCTTGGATGAACTGGAAGGTAAGAATTCATGGATAGGTGACACAAAACCAAGTAAAGAAATCTATGACTTTCCTATTACTGAAAACGGATATAAGCTAGAAGATTTACTTCGTCTTTATGAAAGATCGGTGAATAGCACCGGACTCCAACCAGCTTCCGGGGGACATTTAGGCTACATACCAGGTGGTGGCGTACCGCTAGCTGGATATGGAGATTTAATAGCCGCTATTACGAATAAATACTCTGGAATTTACTTTGGAAATCCAGGGGCAATTAGATTAGAAAACCATTTAATTGATTGGACAGCCAAACAATTTGGTTTTACTGGAGAATACGGTGGAAATCTGACTTCTGGTGGAAGTATTGGAAACCTTATTGCAATTGTTTCTGCAAGAGATGCGCACGGCATAAAAGGCAAAGACTTCGAAACCACTATAATATACGGATCATCTCAAATGCACCATAGCCTTAATAAGGCCATTCGAATTGCGGGCTTAGGAGAATGTGTTTACAGAGATATTCCACTGAAGCCGGATTATCATTTGGATACTGATTTCCTGTGCAATCAAATTGAAAAAGACAAATTGCAAGGGCTAAAACCTTTTTTAATAATCGGATCAGCAGGGACAACAGACACTGGGATTATTGACGATCTAGATAAATTAGCTGAAATCTCGCAGCAGAATGATTGCTGGTTTCACGTTGATGGGGCTTATGGAGGATATTTTCACCTCATTGACGAACTGAAGGATAAGTTTAAAGGAATCGAAAAAGCAGATTCGTTAGTAATTGACCCACATAAAGGGTTATTTCTACCATACGGAACAGGAATGGTCTTAGTAAAGGATAGAAAAGCAATGTTGCATTCTCATTACTATACGGCTAATTATATGCAAGATGCTTATAAAGCCCCTGATGAATGGTCACCCGCAGATGTCTCTCCTGAATTATCGAGGAACTTCAGAGGATTAAGGATGTGGTTACCATTAATGGTTCACGGATTAAAACCATTTAAAGATGCTATTTTAGAAAAATATCTTTTAACCAAATACGCTTATCAAAAGCTAAAGGAAACTCCCTATATAGAGGTTGGAGAAGAACATGAATTATCTGTGCAAACCTTTCGGTTTTGGAAGATAAACACGTCTGATGAAGACTTAAATAAACTCAATGAGAAAATACTTCAAGGACTTCACAATGATGGAAGAATCTTCATATCATCAACTAGAATAGAAGGTATTTATACTTTACGTTTTGCAATTTTATCATTTCGAACACACAAACGAGAGATTGATTTAATTTTAGAAATGATGAAAGAACAAGCTATATTATTTGATCTAATAAAATAGTTCTTAATTTCGAGTTTATAAATTCTATCTGCTTACTACTGAATATATCCCCGCAAAAAACACTTAGGAGTTAGAGAACACCAGAACAAGACATCGTTAATAACATTTATAACTTGTTTGTTATTCAATCCTGGTATTCTTTATTTTTGTGAAATGGAATTTCATTCTAAATTATTAAATAATGCTGTCGAGCAAATGGCAACTCTTCCAGGAGTGGGAAAGAGATCTGCTTTGCGCTTAGTATTAGATATGTTGAACCGCTCTGAAAGCGATGTGCAAGCTTTTACAATGGCGATGACACGACTGAAAAACGAAATCAAATTCTGCAAGAAATGTAAAAACATAAGCGATGCGGATTTATGCAATATTTGTGCTAACCCACAAAGAGATGAAACAACAATCTGTGTTATTCAAGATATCAGAGACATCCTAGCAATTGAAGCAACGCAACAATATAAAGGACTTTACCATATTCTTGGAGGAATAATATCTCCAATGGATGGTATTGGACCAGATGACTTGCATATCAATAGTTTAATTGAAAGAGCAAATGCGCCAGAATCCAAAGAAGTTATTTTAGCATTAAGCGCAACAATGGAAGGAGATACTACTAATTTCTATCTTTTCAGAAAACTTAAAGAATGTAATGTCAACGTCAGTGTAATATCCAGAGGTATTGGTATTGGAAACGAATTAGAATATACAGATGAAGTTACACTCGGCCGATCTATCCTTAATCGTTCTCCTTTTGAAAATAACTTAGCGCGCTAAATTTTGCCTTATGTTCTCAACATACTGATTGACAATGACCTAAGTCAACAGATTCCGTAACTAACCCCTACATTAAGTCAATCATTTTCTATTAATATAGTCAACATGTCAAGAATGAGAATGGATTCTACTTCATCTTTTGCTAATGTCATAGTGTTTATAATTTAGAGATAAGCCAACAGTCCTTTCTATTTCTATATTTTGATTGGAAAAGAGTTGATTGTGGAAAAATCTATTCTACAATAGTAGTAGAACTAAATTTTTGAAAGCAAGAAATAAACACAAGTAAAAACCGT
>JAQWQH010000257.1 GCA_029244805.1 Flavobacteriales bacterium | reverse complement strand
GGATATAACTTTGATGGAATCGTTATTAGCGAAGGTGTTTTAGAAATCATGCCCGATGGTTATGGCTTTTTAAGGTCTTCTGATTATCACTATTTATCATCTCCTGACGATGTTTATGTTTCTCAATCTCAAATTAAATTATTTGGATTAAAAACAGGTGATACAATTAGAGGTGGGGTTAGACCTCCAAAAGAAGGTGAAAGATACTTTCCTCTGATAAACGTAGAAAAAATTAATGGTAGAACTCCTGAGTTCATTAGAGACAGAGTTCCATTTCAGTATTTGACTCCTTTATTTCCTTCTGAGAAATTCAAGTTGACAGGGCACTCAAAAGAATCAATATCTACGCGAATAATGGATTTGTTTGCTCCTATCGGTAAAGGCCAAAGGGGAATGATTGTAGCACAGCCAAAAACAGGTAAAACTGTTTTATTAAAGGACGTTGCAAATGCAATTGCTGCAAATCATCCTGAAACCTACTTGATGGTTCTATTGATAGATGAACGACCAGAAGAGGTAACAGATATGCAGAGAAGTGTAAATGCAGAAGTAATTGCTTCAACATTTGATGAACCGGCAGATAGACACGTGAAAGTAGCAAATATTGTTCTTGAGAAAGCGAAAAGAATGGTTGAGTGTGGACACGATGTTTGCATTTTATTGGATTCTATTACACGTCTAGCAAGAGCCTACAACACAGTAATGCCTGCGTCTGGAAAAGTTCTTACCGGTGGAGTTGATGCAAACGCACTACACAAACCAAAAAGGTTTTTTGGAGCCGCTAGAAAGATTGAAAATGGAGGTTCGTTAACCATCCTTGCTACCGCTCTAACAGAAACTGGATCTAAAATGGACGAAGTTATCTTTGAAGAGTTTAAAGGCACCGGTAATATGGAGTTACAATTGGATAGAAAAATAGCCAACCGTAGAATATTCCCTGCAATTGACATTTTAACATCCGGGACTAGAAGAGAAGATTTATTATACGATAAAGAAATGCTGCAACGTATTTGGTTATTAAGAAAATACCTGGCAGACATGAAGCCTCTTGAAGCGATGGAATTTATGAAAGATAGGATTCATAATACAAAGAGTAACGAAGAGTTCTTGGTATCAATGAATGGATAAAAAATCAATACAACGGTTGCTTAAATAAGCAACCGTTTCTTTTCACACCTATGCGTCACGAAATCAAAACAGCATTAATTTGGGCCGGAATTTATATGGCAACCGAAATCGGAATTGTTTTAGCCGGTTATAGTCATGACCCTAATGTCCATGTAATAGCATTTGGCGTTAATTCTCTTTGTCTTCTTCTAGCTGTTGCTATTAGCATCGTAAGTAATTTCAATAAGAAAAAGCATGAAGGTATTAGTTTAGTGGTTGATTTGAAAACAGGAATTAAAACAAGTGCTATTTATGCTTTGACAATTGCTTGTTTCCTTTTAGTTTATTACAAATGGATAGACCCTGAATATCCGGAGATTAGAAAAAAGCAGTGGATTGAAATGACGGAAACCGCTAAATTTCAAGAAGGCGTCGATCAAACCATAAGAAACAATCCAGATATGTATTATGGAAAGTCATCCGAGGATATAAGAGACAATGAACAAGAAGGAATTAACATGCTATTGAACCCAAACAAGGTATTCCTAATAAGTCTGCTTGCATTGCTTGTATTAGGGATGTTTTATTCCTTTCTAGTTACAGCTTTTAACCGTCTAGTACTTGCCAAGTTAGGCTAGCAATTCTTCTCCCAACTTATCAAAATCTACACCATCAAAATTACCACTACTCATCATTAAGAGGTTTTTATTCTGCCAATTATTCGTTCTTAAAGAATTTACGAGATCATTTGAATCCGTAAATACAGTAATATTATTGGAATTAAATGCTGTTTTCACTTCGTCAGGAGAAAGATCCTGTAACTTCTTATGCGAAAGGGTTTTAGGACTATAATAAACATATGCTTTATCAGCATTTTTCATAGCTCCATCGTACTGACTTAAAAACTCTTTATTTAAGCTACTAAAAGTATGCAACTCCATGCAAGCTATTAGTTCTCTTTCTGGAAATTGTGTTTTTAAAGCTTGTGTGGTTGCTTTTAGTTTTGACGGTGAATGCGCAAAATCTTTATACATTACAGAACCTGCTGTCCTTTTTACTAATTCTAGTCTTTTTGAAGCTCCTGAAAAACTTTGAATTGCTTTATAAAAATCAGCTTGAGAAACACCAACTTTTTCACAAACCAAAAGTGCGCCATTCAAGTTTTGAAGATTGTGCTCACCAAATATTTCCAATGGGTGCTCTTTGCCATTCTTATCTTTTAAAATTGAAACACCCTTCTCAATTCTATGCGCATGGGTTGCATATGGCAATTGTTTTATGTCCGTGCGAGCTTGCTCGGAAACTTTTTTAACATTCTCATCTAATTCGCAGTAAACTATAGTTCCATTCGGCTCTATCTTATCTGTAAAAATTCTAAACTGTTCAATATAATTTTCAAACGTTGGAAATACATTAATATGATCCCATGCAATTCCACTTAACAAAGCAATATTTGGATGGTATAAGTGAAATTTTGGACGCCTATCGATTGGAGAACTTAAATATTCATCTCCCTCCAATACAGCTATTTGTGCCTTTTCGGTAAGTTTCACCATACATTCAAAACCTTCTAACTGCGCTCCAACCATATAATCATGATCAATATTATGGTAATTAAGTACATGTAAAATCATGGATGTAATGGATGTTTTCCCATGACTACCCCCTATAACAACCCTTGTTTTTTCTTTTGTTTGCTCGTAGATATATTCCGGATAAGAATAAATTTTCAAATCCAACTTTTGTGCTTTAAGCAGCTCCGGATTTTCGGCGCGTGCATGCATTCCCAATATAATAGCGTCAATGTCGGAGGAAATAGTTTTTTCATCCCAACCAATTTCGGCCGGTAACAAGCCATATTTTTCCAACCTTCCTTTCGACGGTTGGAAAATTTCATCATCAGACCCAGTTACCTGATAACCTTTCAAATGCAAGGCTATTGCAAGATTGTGCATTGCACTCCCTCCTATTGCTATAAAATGTACTTTCATGTTTTCTTTAATTAAATTAAATTTAAGGTTTATGGATGTTCATAATATTTACCTTTTTTGGAATTATAAACATCTATCTATTAGTTTTAAAATTTATCTTTGAAAAAAGTCCTATTATCATTTCGAATCAAAACATACCATTAGCAGAAAGGATGCGTCCTAAATCACTGGATGAATATATTGGACAGGATCATCTGATAGGTAAAGGAAAACCTTTGAGAAAAGCTATAGAAAGTGGCAGCTTGCCTTCAATGATATTTTGGGGTCCTCCAGGAGTTGGTAAAACTACTCTAGCGCAAATTATTTCAACCACTTTGGATAGACCGTTTTATACTTTATCTGCAATTAGTAGTGGCGTAAAAGATATTAGAGAAATAATTAGTAAAGCAGAGGGAACCGGCATGTTTAGTGGTGGTAGTGCCTTATTATTTATTGATGAGATTCATCGTTTTAGTAAATCCCAACAAGATTCTTTACTAGGAGCCGTTGAAAAAGGAACCATTACATTAATTGGAGCAACCACCGAAAACCCTTCGTTTGAAGTAATTTCTGCTTTACTTTCAAGGTGTCAAACATATGTCTTAGAGCATCACACAAAACAAGATCTTTTGGAGTTATTAAATAAAGCTTTATCAGATGATATTATTTTAAAGCCATTAAAAGTAAATATTAAAGAATCAGAAGCGCTTCTCAGAATTTCGGGAGGTGATGCGCGAAAACTTCTTAACATACTAGAGATTGCAGTTAGCGCATTGCCAAATGATAAAAAAGAAATCACAAATGATTTTGTTTTGGCTAATGTTCAGCAAAAAATTGCGATGTATGATAAAAATGGAGAACAACATTACGATATCGCATCTGCCCTCATAAAATCAATACGCGGCAGTGACCCCAATGGAGCTGTCTATTGGCTAGCCAGAATGATAGAAGGAGGCGAAGACCCAAAATTTATTGCCAGAAGATTACTAATCTCTGCATCAGAGGATATTGGAAATGCGAATCCTACTGCATTAATTATGGCTAATTCATGTTTTGAAGCTGTAAGTAAAATTGGATGGCCAGAAAGTAGAATTATCTTATCGCAATGTGCAATTTATTTAGCCTCTTCCGCAAAAAGCAATGCCGCCTATGAAGCTATAGGATTGGCTCAAAAAATCATTAAAAGCTCAGGAGACCTATCCGTACCATTACATTTACGCAATGCACCAACCAAACTAATGAAAGAACTTGGCTATGGCAAGGAGTATGCTTATTCGCATGCAGCAAACGTAAATGAATTGCATAGGCAAGAGTTCTTGCCAAAGGAATTGGAAGGGAAAATTATTTACCAACCAAAAAATAACCAACGTGAGCAGGATTTAAAAAAGTACTTGAACTTTATTTGGAAGGGAAAATATGGTTATTGAGGACAAACCATAAAAATTACAATCCACTAATCTTAAATCAATCCTCATCTCGTACGTCCCCAAAAACCCTTAACTTTTCTGTTCTATGCGCCATGACATAGTACATACTGATTGAAAGACCACCTGCACCTTGCTCAAACATTTGCCATGTAAAATTTACAATAGTATGCTCTATACCTACCCCCTGGAATGACACCCCCAGCACAAAAGCAATAAGATAAATTATAAAACCTGCTAAGACCCCAATCGTAAGGTGTTTAAAAACTCTATTTTCTATCGGCTTATATGCCATTAGCACAAATGACAATGCCGCTCCAACCAATATATAAAGAACTCCAAGCAACCCAAAGAATAAAGTTTTGTCATAAGATATGCGCTCTAAGTCATTTAACAATATACCATGCCAATAATATGAGATTGCAAACATCAGAGTTGCACCTAAAACTGTAGCTATTAATAATCGGGATAACTTCATGACTAATTCACTGAATGCAAATATAATTCTTAAGCGTCTTTATCAGCAAATAAATATGACAATCTTACTATTTTTATGATAAACGAGAAACTATTCCCTATTTTTGAACTAATATGAAGAAGAGCCTTTTGCTTCTAATACCTATCCTACTATTGTTTTCTTGTAAAAAAAGAGAGGATATGATCCGCTGGAACATAGAAGGCATAGCCCCAGTAGCATATGGGGAGTTATCAATTTATGATATTCTAGCAGATTCATTGCTGCTTTCAGAAATGGATAGCTCAGTAAGTCTAAATCTAGACTTAAATCTATTTAGATTAGATCTAGACTCTTTAGTTGCAATTCCAGACACGTCATTACTAGACACATTTGCTTTACCATTCCCTTTTCCGATCACAGCATCACCAGGTCAAGTATTTGTAAATGAGCCAGAAGATAACACCATAAATATAGGAGGTGCGGAGCTTACTTATGTTGAAGTCAAAAGTGGTTCAATTGACTATACATTAAAAAGTACCATTCAAGGAAACATCATTTATGAATACCAAATACCTTCTGCTATCGATGCCAATGGGAACTCGTTTAGTCAATTAGTATATGTCTCAGGGGCATTGCCAGGAACGACTTCATCTGCCAGCGGAAGCTTCGATTTAAGTGGTTATTCGATCAACTTATCTGGTTCTTCTGGAAATAGTTTTAATATTATTCCAACAAATGTTAACATAAAAGTAAACCCAACAAACCCAACGGACGTTTCAGCTTCTAACCAAGACACAGTGTATATAGCGAATGAACTCAGTAATATCCAAGTGAATTACGCAAAAGGATATTTTGGAAACCAAAACTTTGTTATCGGACCAGAAAAGACAAACCTAACAGCCTTTAACAAACTTATTTCAGGAAGCCTTAACATTGATCAAGTAGATGTAGATTTAGAATTGATCAATGGAATTGGTGCGGAAGCTAGTATTAGTTTGAATTCATTCATAGCATCAAATAATAATACTGAAATAGCCTTGAATCATCCAATTATTGGAAACAATATAAATATTAATCGAGCGACTGAGGTTGGTCCTGTTATATATCCTTATTACTTCATAACTGGACTAAACAATTCTAATTCAAATATTGATCTTATGTTAGAATTATTACCTGATTCCATTAAGTTTGGATTAGAACTAGAATTAAACCCATTGGGAAATGTTTCTGCTTACAATGACTTTATATCCTCAGATGCTCCGATGGAATTAAATATGGACATTCAACTTCCATTAAGAATAATAGCAAACAACCTAACTCTTGCGGATACATTAAACATTGACATAAGTGACACAACTGGAATTAATTCGGTAATGCTCAACATCAATCTTGAAAATGGATTTCCATTAGAAGCTCAGCTGGATTTAATAATACTAGATCAAAACAACATGGTTGTTAGCCATATACTATCTCCTACATTAGTTCAAAGTGCTTCAGTTGATGGAAACGGAATTGTCTCAGCTATTTCACCTTCAACGCATCAATTAACATTGAATCAAAAGGACTTCAATACACTCATTCAAAACAAAAAAATAGTTTTAAAAATTATTTTCAATACACCAACAACCTCTGATCATATCGATATTTACGACTACTACAAGCTTAAATTTAACGTAGTAGCCAATTTTGAATATGGAGTTGAAATAGAATAAAGGTGAAAAAGTTAATTTACATATTTCTGATTATTACGAGCGCAGAATGGAACGGCCCCATATTGGCTCAAAACACTGGTAACAATCAGCTATTTGAATACACTGATACAAGCTCAGCAGTATTAAATGTTTATGCAAATGGAAATTATGGATCGTCTATTTTCAATAATGAATTCTTAGATGTTTTTAGATTAGGCGGCCTTATTGATAATCAAATGAAAGGTACAGCGCTTTCCAATTCAAAAAGAATGAATTATTTGGGCGGTGAAGGTTCATTTGGAGTTTCTTTTTCTGACCCCATTCACAAACTACACGGAAATTGGGGATATTACGTCGATATTTCTTCTAACGTATCAGGCGCTATTCAATTTACAGATGACTTGTATGAATTAGTCTTTTATGGGAATAAAAGCAATGCGGGGGACACTTCTTTTATTGGTCAAACTGGATTTCATTCAAGAAATTTTCAGAAATTTTCAGCAGGAATTGATAACAACAAACTTAAAATTGGACTTTCATTTTTAAGTTTTAGCAACTACAATCAAGGATTAGTTCAAAGCGGTTATACTTTTACAGATTCACTGGGTGGTAACATTTCTTTAAACCTAAATGGAAGTCAAATACAAAGCACCAATATCTTGAAACAAGTTGGTAGTGGATTTGCCCTAGATTTTGAATATCGTATATCGCAAGAACTTATGGCTAAGGATAGTTCTGATTCCAAATCGACTACGGTAATTATCGGAGTTAAAAATATTGGAATGTACATTTCTCGGAAAAATTCAGTCTTAACTGCAGTGGATTCAACCTACAATTACAGCGGGTTTAATGTCTCTAGCATTTCCAGTTTTGGAAATTCCATAATTAATCAACAGGAACTTACCGATTCTATTAAAATAACATCAGATACAACCCGATTTATAGGCTTACTTCCATTTGAAATCTATTTTTACAAACCCCCTACCTATCTTAAGAAATGGGACATCATTTATGGTTTTAGATATAAAATACAAAGTTCATACAGAGCGTTTCTCTACATTGGCGGTAACCTACATTTAACCAGTAAAATGAATATTTCTTCGTATTTAGGATATGGAGGTTATAGCAACCTTCAATTTGGACTTGCCATAAACAAACGATTTAAAAATAACTTACTAGTAGAATTAAACAGCAACAACTTACTTGGAGTATTTTCAGGGGAGCAATATGGAAAGGCAGCAGGTATATCCTTAAAATATAATTTTAAATGAAATTAATTATATACATATTTCTTATACTCAACCCAACTATTTTTTGGGGACAAACTACTTTTTTTAATTCTTACGGTGGCCAAGGAAATGATCATGGAAAGAGTATTCTTACAACTATAGACTCAGCTTATGCAATTATTGGTGCCACAGAAAGTTTTGGAAATGGTAATACAGACATGTATCTGTTTAAAATTGACTCATTAGGAAACTTACTTTGGTCTAAAACATACGGAGGAACTAATGTCGACTGGGGAATGGATTTGAAACAAACAGTTGACACAGGTTACATACTAACGGGTTATTCAAATAGTGATTCGTGGGACTACGACATATATGTGGTAAAAACAAATTCTGTTGGTGACAGCCTTTGGACGAACACCTACGGAGGAAGTGACTGGGACTTTAGTTATAGTATTGCTACGACCATAGATACAGGGTACATTATTGCTGGAGAAACATACAGTTATGGTTCGGGCTTGTCGGATGGCTACGCAATAAAACTAGACAATCTAGGAGATACGCTATGGACAAAAACTTTTGGAGGAGCTGGAAAAGATGTATTTAAAGATGTTATTGAAACGAAGAGCGGTGACTTGCTTTTTGCAGGATCTACAACAACTGCAGAAGGAGACACGGATTATTGGCTTTTAAAAACAGATAATTTAGGGAATGAAATATGGCAGTACACAGCAGGAGATTCCCTAGATGAAGTGGCTAATAGCGTGGTAGATTTGGTTGATAGTAATTATTATTTTGTTGGCACAAAGGAATCAATTACCGAAACGGGCTTGGTAATGGATTTTGAAAAAATAAGTAAAGAGGGTACATATTTGAGCGGAAACTATTATGACCAAGCTTTAGATGAAACGGGAAAATATATTTTACAATATGCCAATAGTAATGATGTTTTATTAGGAGGAAGCACTTCTTCTGATGGAAGTGGTGGTTTCGATTTAAAAGCACTTAAAATAAATCAAGGCGGATGGGGTCTTATTTTTTCAAATGATGGATCTTCCGGGAATGAAATTATTGAACAAGCTGATACTACTGCAGATAAATCTATTGTAGTAGTTGGGACCACAGATGAAACGCTTAATGGAATTAAAAGTGTTTTTGTTATGAAAACGGATACACTTTTAAATGTTAATGTTTCATTAAGCCAAGTATTTGATATTTCCAACGTTTATGCTTTTGACGTAAAAAACGCTTTATCTATTTATCCAAACCCAACGGCAAGTAACCTATACTTTAAAAGCCAAACGAATATATTGAATCACCCATATAAGGTCTTTAATCTCTTGGGAGAGGTAGTTCGAAATGGAATTTTAAAATCGGATCAAATAGATGTATCTTCATTAGTAAAAGGGATCTACTTTATTAACATACCTTCTATTTCAAATAAAACTTACCCGTTTACGAAGATCTAAATCGAGCAACAAAAAAATGTTCATCGTTAGAATTGTAAATCTCTGTAAATTTGGAGAATGAAAGTGGTAACGGATTATCAATAAAATTTTTCAGAGTATAAATACTGTACTTTACTTTATCAAAAAAGCTCCAAATCTCCGCTGGAGTTACACCATAAACATCAGAAGCCCCTTGTTCATACTCAAAAACAATTACCGGATTAAATTTAGTAATTGTGTTAATACCTCCCTTCAAAACATTTAACTCGGCACCTTCAACATCTATTTTTATTAAATCAACTCTTGGCGACTGAAATAGCTGATGATCCAATGTATCAACTTTAATAACAAGTTCTTCAATGGACTCTTTTCCAGGATAATTTCTTTTTTTTATACCACTATATAAAGGATTGGATTTAACATAGTTGAATGTAGTTTCACCTCTTTCATCACTAAGACCCAACTGCCGGATGTCATTAACGCCTCCTAAAGTTTTAATTACTTTAGTGTAAATTTCTGGAATGGGTTCAAATCCAATATGCGCCCCACTAGGAGCAAATTTATTTGCTTCAATAAGGAAGTTTCCTCTGTAACAGCCCACATCAATAAATGACGAATCCTCTTCCAATACAATGCGCATAATTTTCTTGATAAGTGCATCATATTTTCGCTCTTTTATAAACTTACTGAAGGTTCTTTTCATGATTAATCAATCCTTTCTAATTTACTTACGAAGAAAATAAAACTTCGTTACCTTTTTGGATGCTAAAGAATAATTACTTCTGTTCTTCTGTTTAAAGCTTTATTTTGAGGTGTATCATTTTCAACTCTTGGTTTGTTTTCACCGTATCCTTTATAGTATAGTTTAGACTTGTCTACACCCTTATCTATAAGCCAATCAACAACTGCTTTTGCCCTATTACGAGAAAGTTGCATGTTGTGATCATCATCCCCATCGCTATCAGTATGCCCTCCTAACTCTATCTTTAAGGACGCATTTTTATTTAGAATCGCTAAAAGCTTATTTAATTCTGTTACTGATTCTGCCTTTAGTATGGACTTGTCAGAATCAAAGAAAATATTCTCTAAAACAAATGGTGCACCTTTCTTAATTGGCCTCATCGGCACATCCACCAAAAAACCATCTTCATTCTTAACTAACTTATCGATAGAATAATTCTTCGAATAAAAAAAGTACCCATCATGCTCGGCAATTAGTGCAAAATCCTTGTTGATTGGGAGCGCTACAATAAACTCTCCATTTCCTCTATTGGCAAAAGCACGTTTGAACGTCACTCCTGTTTTCAAATCAATGAGCTGAAAATCTGCAGATAATGGTTCTTTCGTTTCAACATCATAGACTTTCCCCTTCATAAACGTTGTTTTAATCGGACGTTTGTTTTTGGGCATTACGAAAGAATATAAGTCGAGGCTACCATGCCCTCCCTCTCTATTTGAAGCAAAATATGCAAACTCTCCACCACTAGAAACTAAGGTACTATTTTCCTCCTTAAAAGTGTTTATAGGGTATCCCATATTTTCTGGCTTACCCCACTCTCCTTTTTCATCCAATCTGCTGAGGTAAATATCTAAACTCCCCATTCCTGGGTGACCATCAGATGAAAAATACAAAGTTTGGCCATCAGGGTGAATTTGCACAGACTCTTCTCTTCCTGGTGTGTTTATTTTATCACTCAATCTTTTAGGAACAGACCAAGTTCCATCATCTTGAATCTGAGTCATGTAAATATCTTGTTCGCCTGGATTTCTTCTTTGCTTATACCGAACCTTACCTCTGATAAAGTACAAGGTTTTTCCATCAGAAGAAAAACTAGGTTGAGACTCCCAATTCCCCGTATTTATTGGAGAACCCATATTGAATGGTTTTGACCACTTATTTCCTTCTTTTTCACTTGCAAATAAATCGCAACTACCTTTCCCTGTTCTGCCTTCTCCATATTCAAAATCACCTCTTTCTCCAAATTCACACCCCACAAATATCACATACTTGCCATCTGCAGAAAATGTTGGTGCACCTTCGTTATAAATAGAATTTACACTATTGCTAATCGGATTGCTCAAATCCCATTGACTTCCATTCTTCTGACTGACCCAAATATCCTCTTGATGGCCAGCGCGAACTGCATTAGCATCTTTAACATCTCTGGTAAAAAGTAATGTCTGGTCATCTACAGTTAAAGAAGGAAAATACTCCGGTCTTTCCGTATTTACATTTGGACCTAAATTAAGGGGGTTAAATTCGACTGGATTTTGCATCGCGTTAATCGCAAAATTCGCATTTATAATATATTTCCTACATTTCTCAAGAAAGTCTGGATTTCCATTTCGATTTTGAGAATACCTACTAGCATTTTTCTTTGCTCCTTGATAATCACCAATAGCCATTTGCAAACTTGCTAAATAAAAATATTCAGAAGGCGAAAATTGTTTAGACAATTGCATCATCTTTTGTTTGTACATAATTGCACCTTTAAACTCTCCTCTTTCAATATTAATTTGAGAAAGCATTGTATAGGCTTCTGCAAATGATGGGTCTTTCTCTAGTGCCTTTTTTGCCTTTTCTTCTGCACAACCAAGGTTTCTCCTGCCAGTTAGCGCATTTACCTCCCTAAAACAATTTCTTGAGGCCTCGTATAATTTTATTGCTTTCTTATTATTGGTAGAATAAGACATTCCAGGTTGAGCAGTCATCTTGCAAGATGTAACCGTGAGCATCACTAGAATTAAAAGCATTGTTTTGTTGAAAAAAGTCACTTTCATTATCTTATATCTAAATATTTATGTGTTTGTAAGGAGATATTCCAATTCGGATTCTTTTTCACAAAATCAATGATTAATGGTGTCATTTCTTTCTCTTTACTCCATTCGGGCTGCAGATACAACTTGCATTTATGTCCTACCTTCGCAGCGTGATCTTGAGCCCATACAAAATCGGATTTATTAAATACGATTACTTTTAATTCATTGGCCATACCAAATACATCTCCATTGGGCTTCTTGAACTTTTTGGGAGAAAAACAGACCCAATCAATGTTTCCAATAATAGGGTAAACTCCAGAAGTTTCAATAGCTATTTCACAACCTAATAACTTTAATTCGTTGGTTAAATTAGTTAAATCATACATAGCAGGCTCTCCTCCTGTTATAACTATAAATTTACAATCGGTTTCTTGAACATCACAAATAATTTTTTCTATCGATTCAATAGCATGCTCATTCTTATCCCAACTTTCTTTCACATCACACCAAATGCATCCTACATCACATCCAGCCAAACGAATAAATATAGCAGGTCTGCCGCTATAATGTCCCTCCCCCTGAATGGAATAGAATTGCTCCATTAAAGGTAAGCTATGCTTAAAATTATCTCCTTTCACTTTTGTACTTATTTATTCTTTATTCTCTTCATCCTCCAAAACCTTTTTATCCGCTTTCTCTTTTTTCTTTGCGGCCTTCGCCCTTTTCTTAGCAGCTTTCTTTTCGGCTTTCTCTTTTTTCTTTCTAGCCTTCCTTTCGGCTTTTGTTTCTTCTCCTTCCGCTTGACCAGACATAATTCTGTTGAGTTCGATTAAATCTTCTTCATTTCTAGGTTTACCAAACTTATCGTATTCCACCACCTTCAATTCTTTTCCTTTGTCAAAAAGAATACTTAAAGAATTTTTACCATCTGCAAGAAAATAATCCCACAACCCGTGTTTTTCACCTTCTTTAAAACTACCTGATTGTTTTAATTGACCATTTTCAAAAAAGAACTGCCACTTATCGACCTTCGCCCCATTTTTATAATGCTGTTCAACAGATAATTGACCGTTTGGATAATGAAATAAAACCACACCATCCATTTCTCCTCCCTTGTAGTTTTTTTTGATTTTTAAGGTACTATCATCGTAATATGTGGTGAAATCGCCATTCATTATACCCTTTTTGTATTCCACAGACTTTTTAAGGATTCCATTTTTATGGTAATATTTAGACACGCCATCCATTTGATTTCTCTTGTAAGAAAGCGTTTTAACGGGTTTACCATCTTCGGCATAAAAACTCCAGACACCCTCTTTTTCTCCCATTACGTAGTTGTTTTCCCAAGCCAATTGTCCATTTTCGAACCAAAACTTTGAGGTACCATTTTCAATACCATGATCCCAACTTAATTCGGTCCACTGTTTTCCATCTTTATAGAATGTGAATGAGGTATCTTGCTCTTTTCCATTGAGGAAACGAACTTTTCTCTCTAACTGCCTGTTGTCATAATATGAAATGCATAAACCAGTATAAGGCTTTCCTGTTTTCTTATGATATATTAAATTATTTGCTTGTTCTAATTCCAAGTCTGTATTGCAGTTAACAGCCATCTCACCTTTTCCTCTATACCGTGGACTGCCATCTTCATTAAATCCATTGTTATTTTCATCCGTTCCTTCTCCTCCTCTAGTAATTTGAGAGAAGGCAAATGATGAAATAGCAAGAAGTATTAGCGTGAAAATTGACTTCATAAAAACACGTTTTTGTAAAAATACGATATTATCAAAAATAACTAAAGTTATAAGATTCAATTACGTTGAATAAGGTATAAGGTTCAATTATTATTCCATAAGAGGGTTTTATATATTTTAGGTTAAAATTATCATTAAAACCTTTGTTACCTCAAATAGAACTTACTCAATCCTTCACTATAGGAATAGAGTCGTCCAGAGCGAAAATCCGAAAAACACAATGAATTCTCATTCATTAATAAATTTAGACTGAAAATTAAAATTATCTTTACCCCGTGCATCATCAAAACCTTTTAGACAGGACAACTATAGTAGCGTTATCTACTCCCCCTGGAGTAAGCGCAATTGCATTAATCCGATTATCCGGTGATGATGCTATAGCGATTACCAACAAGGTTTTTGACAAAGATATTTTGAATGCTAGTGGTTACTCCGTGCATTATGGATCCATCAATAATGGAGAAAATGTGGTTGACGATGTAATAGTTACTATCTTTAAAGGACCAAAATCTTTTACAGGAGAAAACAGTGTAGAAATTGCTTGTCATGGGTCTACATTTATTCAACAAACTATTATAGAATTACTTTTAAAAAACGGTGCTACCGTGGCAAAAGCTGGTGAATTTTCGAAACGCGCCTTTTTTAACGGTAAAATGGATCTTTCGCAAACGGAAGCCATTGCAGATTTAATTCACTCTACCTCGTCAGCAGCTCACCAAGTGGCAATGAATCAGATGCGCGGTGGTTTTTCGGACGACCTAAAAGTGTTGCGCGAAAAGCTAATTCACTTTGCTTCCATGATTGAACTAGAGTTGGATTTCTCAGAAGAAGATGTGGAGTTTGCAGACAGAACTGAATTACACAAATTAGTAAGTGAAGTTATTGAGCACGTAAACAAATTAGCACAATCATTCAAATTGGGTAACGCTATTAAAAACGGTGTTCAAACGGTAATTGTTGGAAGACCTAATGCAGGTAAATCCACTTTATTAAACGGCTTACTAAATGAAGAAAGAGCAATTGTTTCTGATATCCCGGGAACCACAAGAGATACTTTAGAGGAATCTCTAACCATAAACGGACTTGAATTTAATTTAATTGATACTGCTGGAATTCGAGAAGCGAAAGACACCATTGAAAAGTTAGGAATTGAACGAACTTTCGAAAAGATAAACCAGTCTGCAATTGTGGTTTATTTATACGATGTAAACAGCACCACTTTAGAAGAAGTAGAAAAAGATTTATCCACGTTAAATCAAAACGCCTCTGTTGTCGTTATTGCCAACAAAGCAGATTTACCTAAGACAAATATAATTGAAAATGCAATTCTTATTTCTGCTCTTAAAAAAGAAGGAATTGAAGAAGTTAAATCTACATTGTACAATACCGTTGTGGAAGAAGGTTTTAATTTAGAAAGCACTATAGTTACCAATGCGCGACATTACGAATCGCTAATAAGAACTAAAGAAGATTTGGAGAAAGTAATAAATGGAATCAATTCTGGACTTTCTGGAGATTTCGTAGCAATGGATATCCGACAAGCCTTACATCACTTAGGAAATATAACGGGAGAAATTTCTACAGATGAGTTGTTGGGAAATATCTTTGCTAATTTCTGTATTGGAAAGTAAGTAGCATAAATCTGGCACATTTTGACCTTGTGAAGAAACACTTGGAAGAGGATTCTCAAAAGTGATTAATTTTAAGCTGCCAAAAAATCTAAACAAAAAACCATATATTATATTTTATTATTTTAGCACTTATATATAACAAAATGCTTACTAAAAAATTAAGATACTTTTGCATTATATCCTATGTCTTTATCTTAGGATGTGATTCCCAAAAAAAAACAGATCAATCTGCAGTTCAGATAAGTCAGCAATCTGTTTTATTAATTTCTAAAGACGGTAGCGGAAATATTCGGCAGTGGATACGTTCACTAGATAGTGAAATTAATATTGTAGAATGCTATGAACTATCTAACGACTCACTAGATTATTATTTGAATATTGCTAATGCAATTATTATTGGAGGAGGAAATGATGTTAATCCAGTCCGTTACAACAAA
>JAQWQH010000241.1 GCA_029244805.1 Flavobacteriales bacterium | reverse complement strand
AACAACACTGCCTCCGACCAACGTCAGAAACAGTGTAATTACAAACAATAATATTTTAGCATATCCACCCATATTCTTCAACTGCAATCAACAAATATCGCTATTTATAACGATAACCTGAAATATATACTTCATTTTCTTAAACCGCAGATGTAACGATTTTTATATAAAAACGTTACTTATTTACAGCCCATATTTTCTATCCTAAAAACCATATTATCAATTTCTTATTTTAATTATATAAATTACTGGTAGAAAAAATCTAAAGCAGAAACATTTTAAATACTACCTGCCGCAATAATTATTTATTTTATTTTTCTCCAAAATTGTTCTCATCTCAATAATTTTATGCCATTTATAACTCCATTTTCAAAAAGAAATACACCTTACTTTGAGATTGGTTCATTTAAATACCCTCTAAATAATATTAATGCTTAACTTTATGCTTTGTAGGAGCAACTATTTCAATAAAACAACGTCAGTAAAAGTGATTTTAAAAAGATAAAATGAAGTTAAAACTAACCGTTGTTTTTTTTATATCAATCTTAGGACGTTGTTATTCTCAAATCGTGATTAACGAATATTCCGCAGCAAACATGAATTCAACCGCTGATAATTACGGTGAATTTGAAGATTGGATAGAACTCTACAATGCAGGAACTGCAGATGTTGACATTACCGGGTGGCACCTTTCGGATAAAGTTACAAAACCTTTAAAAAACGTGGTTACCGGGGGAGTTGTTCCTGCTGGAGGGTATCTTCAAGTATTTTGTACTGGTCGGGATGAATTCTCAGGTGGAAATCTACACACATCCTTCAAACTAACCCAAACTAAACCTGAGGAAATATTGATTTCGGATGCTGGAGGTATTTTAATTGACCAAATACAGATGGCGCCTTGTCAAGTTGGACACTCCAGAGGAAGAACATCAGATGGAGCCGCAACTTGGTCTTTATTTACGTCACCAACTCTTGGAGCTTCAAATACCAACGCTAAGCAAGAATATGCAACAAAACCACAGTTTGATATTGCATCCGGTATTCAAGCCGGAAATATTAACTTAACCATAAGTTCCCCGGATGCAAACGTTTCATTGTATTATACAAATGATGGATCAACTCCAAGCGCTGGATCAACTCCTGTATCAGGAGCTATTGCGCTGAGCACTAACACTGTGATTCGTTGCATTTCAATTAGTACTGACCCCAACATCCCGCAAAGTTTTGTAGAAACAAACACTTACTTTTTCAATATATCGCATACAATGAAAATACTAGCCATATGTGGAGATGAGGTAATGGATTTCATCAATGATCAGGCACCTGGCTCTTTTTCAAGTAATTTTAGAGGAGCATTGGAGTTTTTCACTTCATCAGGTGCACTAATTGACGAGGGAGAAGGCGAATTTAATAAACATGGAAACGATAGTTGGGCATACGACCAGAGAGGTATTGACTTTATAATGAGAGATCAGTATGGATACAATTATGCTATTCAAGACCAAATATACAGAGGTAAAAGCAGAACTAGTCATCAACGATTGATGATAAAAGCTGCAGCTAACGATAATGTTTCTTTTGAATCAGGAGGAGCACATATAAGAGATGCATATGTTCAATCATTATCTCAAGTAGGAGGTTTAAAAATGGATGAAAGATCATACGAACCTGCAATACTTTACGTAAATGGTGAGTACTGGGGGCTATATGAAATAAGAGAGAAGGTAGGTGATTCGGATTTTACGAGTTACTATTACGATCAAGATGAAAAGTATAGTGGAGGTCCTAATGATGTTCAGTTTTTAAGAACTTGGGGGGCGACTTGGGAAGAAATGGGTGCCCCAAATGCTCAGAATGATTGGAATACACTGGTAAATTTTATTACAGGAAACGACATGAGTATTCAAGCAAATTTTGATTATGTTGACAGCGTTTTTAACTGGAAAAGCTTGGTAGACTACTTTTGTTTAAACAGTTATATTGTTTCCGCGGATTGGCTCAACTGGAACACCTCATGGTGGAGGGGATTGAACCCAGATGGAGATAAGAAAAAATGGCGATACACCCTGTGGGATATGGATGCCACTTTTGGACACTACACTAATTACACAGGGATTCCTGATCAAGGGCCAACAGCCGACCCTTGTGCTGTTGAAGCCCTTCCAGATCCGGGTGGACAAGGCCATACGGAGATAATGATGGAATTAATGAACAATCCAACTTTTGAACAATATTATATTTCTAGATATATTGACTTGGGAAACACCGTTTTTAGCTGTGACTACATGCTAAACCACCTAGATAGCCTTGTTGCTTTAATAACCCCCGAAATGCCGGCGCAAGTTGCTCGTTGGGGAAGTAGTGTAGCAACTTGGGAAGCAAATGTCCAAACCCTCAGAGACTTTATAACTAATAGATGTGTGGAAATTGAAACTGGTTTAGTAGATTGTTACGATTTGGATGGGCCTTATCAGATAACTTTCGATGTGGCACCGGTTGCATCGGGTACGATGAAAGTTAATTCAACCACTCTTGATCAATATCCTTGGACTGGAACTTATTATGGCGGAGTAGATATTCTTTTAAAAGCAAATGCAAACCCAGGTTACATATTTGATTACTGGGAATCTTCTATTTCGGATCCACTAAACCCTGCTGCAGACTCAGCAGAAGCCTCCATTATGGCGACTGGACCGCAAACAATTACAGCACATTTCAGAGCAGAAGGGACTCCACCAACTCCAACTTTCGAAGGAGTTTATATTCCATCTGGATTCTCCCCCAACAGCGATGGAAACAATGATTTTCTGCAAACTTACATTGGAGGAAATGTAGAAGAATTCTTATTTGTAATCTACAATAGATGGGGCGAGAAAATATTTGAAACAGCCGATAGAGAATCGTTTTGGGATGGAACATACAAAGGGGTAGATTTGGCTACTTCAGTTTTTGTTTACAAGATTAACATTCAATACAAAGATGGCACGACCGAAGCCAAAGGAGGAAATATTACACTTGTCAGAAATTCAGCAAATTAAAAAGTGAACAAAATAGCTTACATATTTTTTTTCATGTCCATTACTTTATTTGGGCAAGACGTACATTTCGTGCAATCTTCTACCACGCCACAACTTATAAACCCTGCTACAGCAGGTGTATTTGACGGTTGGGAAAGAGTTAGTATTTCGCATCGTCAACAATGGCTCTCTATAGGCAGCCCATATGTAACATCACAACTTTCTGCTGATTTGAACCTTTTGAAAAATGAAAATGGAACAAGTAAAGGCTACTTGGGAGTCGGATTAAATTTTTATAGCGATGTTGCAGGTGATGCTAAATTTGGAACAAATAAATTTAGTTTAGCACTTAACGGAATTATTCAGGTTACAGAGGAACAAACAGCATCTGTTGCCATTGAAATTGGTGGAGCACAAAGAAGCGGTGACGTGAATAAATTAGAATGGGGAAATCAATTTAATGGTCAAGACGGTTTTGATTCTCAAATTGCATCCAACGAAGCAAATATAAGTTCATTTATTCACCCTGATTTTGGACTTGGAGTTTTTTACAGATTTAATGGTCATAAATCTACTTTCTTAAGAGAAGAAATTAAAAATTTCTATGGAGGAGCATCCTATTTTCATTTCTCACAACCGGTTTTGAATTATGGAAATGGCACTTCAGATAGCCTTCATTCTAAAATGGTGCTGCACGGAGGAATGCAACTAGATATTCCAGGTTCAAAAATTACAGTTGCGCCTTCATTCGCTTATTTCCAGCAACATAAATTTAAAGAAATGCTCAGCACTTTATTAGTGAAGTTTAGGATTCATGAAGGAACGAGATATACAGGACTATACTCTGAATCATACTTCTCTGTTGGAGCAACCTACCGATCTAGTGATGCTATTGTACCACAAATTCAACTTGAACTTGGGAATTACATAATAGGTCTAAGCTATGAGATAACTACATCAAAATTGAACAATGCAGCGCAAGGAGGATTTGAAGTTTCATTTCAATGGGCCAATATAAACAGTGCGCTATTTAAAGGAAGAAGAACAAAAGGATGGAAAAAACCTGCAGCAATGTAAACTCTCACATTTCTACCTATTGCACTTTTTGAATAAATACCCTTTATCCCCTATTAATTTCTTAGCTTTTCGTATTTTAGCAACTTAAAATAACCTATTATGACGAAGGATTTACTAAGTATTTTTAACCCTAATACTGATACCGAATGGTTCAATAAAATCACTTCTGATTTAAAAGGAAAAACAATAGAGTCTTTGTACTGGGAATCTGAAATTGGGCCAATAAATCCAGTCATTTTCAATTCTGAAGAAGTGACTTCAGACATTTTCCGACAAAAAGAAAGCAACAGTTGGAATATTAGACGACGATTTGACGCCTCCCTGAATGGCGCAAATGAGGAAATTTTATCAGCTTTGAAGGGAGGAGTTGATTCAATAGAGATATCTAACCTATCAGCTAACAACATTAACACCATTTTTAATGAAGTTATGCTTGATATCATCCATGTTTATATTGACATTAACACAAAAGAACCAAAAACTACTATTGATACTTTTCATCAATATTGTATTAAGAAAAATATTGACACCCATAATCTTAGAGGCGGCTTTCTTTATGATCCTATTGGGAATGTTGCATTTTCCGGAAACTGGTTTAAAGATCAAAACAAAGATTTCTCCGCAATTTCTGAAGTGCTTTTAGCTGCAAGTAATTTCAATGCTTTTTCTATTTTAACTATTAACGCAGACACTTATTGTAACGGAGGAGCAAATATAGACACCCAAATAGCATTTGCTTTAGCGCATGCTAATGAGTATTTACACTTGTTTAAGGATGATCTTATTCTTTTAGAAAAGATCATTCAAAAAACAGAATTCATTTTTGGTATTGGCACTTCGTATTTTATTGAAATTGCCAAATTGAGAGCATTTAGGTCTCTTTGGTCAACTATAATCTCTGAATACACCTCTGTAAAAGATATTGAAACTAGAATTCATGCTATTAATGCCAATCTTTACTATTCGAACAAAGACATGTATAATAATCTTTTGAGAGCCACTACTTCCGCTATGAGTGCTGTCATTGGAGGATGTCACTCATTATCAATTCTACCTTTTAACAACAATACTTCAGATAACAATAACTTTGGTCAACGAATTTCAAAAAACATCCAACTACTCCTTCAAGAAGAAAGTCATTTGAATCAAGTGAAAGATACGTCAAAAGGCTCTTACTATGTTGAAAAACTGATTAGTATCATAAAGAAAAAGTCTTGGAATATTTTTCTTTCTATCGAAAAAACAGGAGGGTTTATTACTGCATTAAAAAATGGAGATATTCAGAATCAAATCAATGAAGAACTAGATAAAAAATTGAATGACTTGAAAGAAGATAAACGAACTATGATTGGAGTCAATAAATTTATTAATCAAAATGACGAATGTCCGGGAGAAGCAGAATTGAAAAATAGATCAGAGAACGTTATCATTGAACCCATCCCTCAAATTAGGCTTAGTGCTATTTATGAATAAGTATATAATGGAAGGAAGTAAAATTCATATAAAAGGATTCTTTAAATTATTGAAACACTTTTATAATATTATCAAGGATTCCTTACATGGTTCTCTAAAAGTGTATCAAATAGGATATTTATAGTTCTCTTAATATGTAATCTAAGAAAAAAGCCTACTGAAGAGAACTTAAATTAGCTGACAAACATTTCGGATTAACTGGCAAAACAAAGAAATAAAATGAGAAAAGATTTTACCAATGTGAATATTGAATCGTCAGAGGAGAAACAAACTTTATCTTCGGAAAAGACAGTGAATTCCCCTGAACAAATTCCTATTAAAAATCTCTATACGAAAACAGATTTAGCTGAGGTTTCTCATCTTAAATATGTTTCCGGCTTACCTCCTTTTTTAAGGGGACCGTACTCTACTATGTATATTTCTCGACCATGGACAATACGGCAGTATGCAGGTTTTAGTACTGCTGAAGAATCCAATGCTTTTTACAGAAGAAACCTGGCAGCAGGTCAAAAAGGGCTCTCTGTTGCTTTTGATTTAGCAACACATCGAGGTTATGATTCTGACCATGAAAGAGTAGTTGGAGATGTTGGCATGGCAGGAGTTGCCATAGATTCCGTGCTAGACATGAAGATATTGTTTGACCAAATTCCATTAGATAAAATGTCTGTCTCCATGACCATGAATGGAGCAGTCCTTCCTATTTTAGCTTTTTATATTGTTGCTGCTGAAGAGCAAGGAGTGGACAAAAAACTATTATCAGGAACCATTCAAAATGATATTTTAAAAGAATTCATGGTAAGAAATACTTACATCTACCCTCCTCTTCCATCGATGCGAATAATTTCGGATATTTTTGAATATACCTCTCAAAATATGCCTAAGTACAATTCGATTAGCATTTCTGGATACCACATCCAAGAAGCAGGAGCTACTGCTGACATTGAGCTAGCATACACTTTAGCTGATGGAATGGAATACATTAGGGCTGGAATAAAGTCAGGTTTGGACATAGACACTTTTGCTCCAAGACTCTCCTTTTTTTGGGGAATAGGTATGAATCATTTTATGGAAATTGCAAAATTAAGGGCAGGAAGGTTACTTTGGGCAAAAATTGTAAAAGAATTTAATCCAAAAAATGACAAATCAATGGCTTTGAGAACGCATTGCCAGACAAGTGGATGGAGTTTAACGGAGCAAGACCCATTTAACAATGTTGCTCGAACTTGCATAGAGGCAATGGCTGCTACACTAGGTGGAACACAGTCTCTACATACCAATGCTCTAGATGAAGCAATTGCTTTACCTACTGATTTTTCAGCAAGAATTGCAAGAAATACGCAATTGTACATTCAGCAAGAGACCGACATTACAAAAGCTATAGACCCTTGGGCTGGATCCTACTATGTGGAGAAACTTACGAAGGACATCATGGATAAAGCATGGAATTTAATTCAGGAAGTAGAAGAATTAGGAGGAATGGCTAAAGCAATTGAGTCAGGAGTTCCAAAAATGAGAATTGAGGAAGCTGCAGCAAGAAAGCAAGCACGGATAGATTCTGGAAAAGATATTTTAGTTGGCGTAAATGCCTACCAAACAAGCAGTAAGGAAGAAATCGAAATACTCGAGGTTGACAACTCAAAAGTTAGGTTATCTCAAATTGCACGTTTAGAGAAAATGAAACTAGAAAGAGATAACAAAAAAGTTCAAGATGCGTTAAAGGACATAACTGAGGCAGCGAAAACAGGTAAAGGAAATTTATTAGAACTGGCGATAGTTGCAGCAAAAGAAAGAGCATCTTTAGGAGAAATTTCTTTGGCTATGGAAAAACATTTTAAAAGATTTAAAGCGACGATTCGTTCAATATCAGGTGTATACTCAGGGGAAGCTATGGAAGATCACGATTTTAAAAAAGCGATTGAATTAAGCAATCAATTTGAAAAAATGGAAGGTCGTAGACCCCGCATCATGATTGCAAAAATGGGTCAAGATGGACATGATAGGGGCGCAAAAGTTGTTTCTACTTCATTTGCAGACATAGGATTCGATGTTGATATTGGACCTTTGTTTCAAACTCCTAAGGAAGCGGCGAAACAAGCTGTAGAAAATGATGTGCACTTATTAGGAATTTCGTCTTTAGCTGCAGGACACAAAACACTTGTTCCTCAAGTAATGGCAGAGTTAAAAAAACTAAATAGGGAAGATATTATGGTAATAGCTGGCGGAGTAATTCCGCAGAAAGACTACCAGTTTTTGT
>JAQWQH010000210.1 GCA_029244805.1 Flavobacteriales bacterium | reverse complement strand
CAACAGATAAGAGTTGTAAACGAAATGTTTGAACCTCTGGACAAAGTAGATATTTGCAATGTTCTTCAAACAAAATGCACCAATACAGGTTATAAAGGAAATACGAACATTTCTCAATTTGGTATAAATGATACACTCGTTTTTACTATTGCGTCGTATAAAACGCAAAAATTAACGGTAGCCACTATATTAGACGAAGGTCGCTGGGTAATAATGGAGTCCACAAGCAACATGCTCAATGGGGTCCACATAATTGCACCACTTAGGAATGAAAATGGGAATAAAGAAAAATCCACCAATCAAACCGAAATTATTTCTGCTGAAGAATTAGAAGAGCTAAGTGCTCAAACTACTGCAGACGTGCTGCAAAATGCTGATGGGATTCAGGTTCAAAAGAGCCAAATGGGTGGAGGAAGCCCAATAATAAGAGGGTTCGAAGCAAATAGAGTGCTTTTGGTTGTGGATGGAGTCCGTTTAAACAATGCAATTTATCGTGGAGGTCACCTGCACAACAGCATTACGGTTGACAATAATATTCTCTCTCAAGTGGAGATTCTTTATGGCCCAGGGTCTGCAGTTTATGGTAGTGATGCAATCGGTGGTGTGATTCACTTTCATACAAAAGATCCAAAGCTTTCTAAAGGTGATTCAATTATTACAAGTGGATCAGGAATGTTGCGATATAATAGTTCTAACCAGGAAAAGTCGGGACATTTTGACATCGCAATAGGGGGTAAAAAGTTTGGCTCAATTACCTCTGTTTCGGTAAATGATTTTGGAGATTTAATGTCGGGAAGTAAACGTTTGCACGGATATGATGATTTTGGGAGATTTAATTTTTATTCTCAAAGAATTGAAGGAAAGGATTCAGCGGTAATTAATAAGAACCCCAATTTACAAGTAGGAACAGCTTATAAACAAGTTGACGCGCTTCAAAAATTGATTTATCGACACTCCGAGTTTGTTACATTTAAACTGAACACACAATATTCAAATTCAACGAATGTTCCAAGATTTGATAGGCTTAATAATGTTCTAGAAGATGGCAGTTTGGAATACTCAGAGTGGCATTATGGTCCCCAGGAAAGGATGCTCGCAGCTTTAAAAGCCGAAATATCATCTTCCAATTTTTTATTTTCAAAAGCTTCTTTTATTGCGTCTGTACAAAATATAAATGAAGAAAGGTTTAAAAGAAAATTTGGATCAAATACAAGAAGTAGTAATAGTGAAAATGTCAAAGTGTATGGGTTTAATGCTGACTTAGTCCGTGTTATGGATAGCACATCAGAATTGTTTTACGGCATAGAAATCACGAGTAATACTGTTGTATCAACTGCATTCACTGAAGATATCACAACAAGTGAAAAGGGTAGTGAATCTACTCGATATCCCGATGGAGGTAGCGGAATGAATACAGGTGCATTTTACTTGAGCTATGCACGCACGTTTAAAAAGCTAATTACCAAGATAGGAGGGAGGTACAATTATAATAACCTACAAGCTCGATTTATCGATGATTCTTTTTTAGCGCTGCCTTTTGAGTCTCTGAACGCAACAAGTCAAGCTTTTTCTGGTAATTTAGGTCTAGTCTATTTGCCAACAAAGAATTTTAAGTCAAACTTTAATATTAGTACAGGCTTTAGGTCTCCAAATATTGATGATTTTGGAAAGGTTTTTAAAAAAGGAGATTTTGTAGTAATTCCGAATAATGAAATAGCACCTGAATATGCTTACAGTGCTGAGTTAGGCTTTTCCAAAACTTTTCAAAAGCAATATCATTCTAATGGAATTAACATTTACAAAGTAAATTTCCTTACAATTGGAGCCACCGGATTTTGCACGCTCTTGGATAATGCTATTGTAAGAGAAGATTACGAGTTGAATGGGTTAGATTCGTTGATTTACGAAGGCGAAAATAGAAAAATTCAAACAAACATAAATGCTGAACAGGCTATTATATATGGAGGTTCCGGAAGGATTAAGGTAATCTTTACAAAGAATATCCATCTTTCGTCAAGTATAAATTATACGAAAGGATGCTTAACAAATTCTAAGGATCCGTTTGCTCATATACCTCCATTATTTGGCAAGACGGGCTTGTTGTTTGAAAAGGAGAACTGGGACATAGAGGTGTTTAGTCATTATAATGGTTGGAAAAGAAAAACTGATTTTGCCGCAGGAACATCCGATAACCCGCAAGAAGCAACGGTTGATGGAAGTCCTTCGTGGTTTACAATGAATTTTAGAGCAAGTTTGTCATTAAATGATTCTTTTACGCTTCAGTTTGGAATAAACAACCTCATGGACCAGCATTATAAAATGTTTGCATCCGGGATAAGTGCTCCAGGAAGAAATGTAATGGTTTCTGGGAGAGTCTTTTTTTAGTAAAGATTAAATTTCATACATTGCAATGGGGATTAATTCTTATACCTACAATAATAAAAATTAAGTTGATGAATAAAATACTTTTGCTACTGCCGCTATTTTTCTTTAATTTATTTATAAACGCCCAAACAGGGCCATTAACAGACATTTGCTTGGTGACGGTGGATACGACATTTACACATAATGTTGTTGTTTGGGAAAGAGGTTCTCAAACAAGCGTTAATCCAATTGATTCAATAAGAATTTACAGAGCAAAATTATTGGGAGGTGATACGCTGGTTGGCTCGGTTCATTGGGACTCTGTAAGCCAGTTTCGAGACTACAATGCTGATCCTAATTTGCGTCCTTATAGATACAGAATTTCTGGAGTAGACAACCAAGGTTTAGAAGGCCCTTTGAGTCTTCCTCATCAAACGATTCATTTTGCAATTTTGGAACAAGGAGATAGCATCCGCCTGAGATGGACTAAATACATGGGTCAGTCTATAAATTATTATAATTGTTGGGTTGATTCTGCAGGAAGTGGTCCTGGCGTCGACCTTCTGCATTCTACATTTAATGATGTAGATACAAGCTGGTGGCATAGTGATACTCCATTAGATTGGACAGGGCTGGGCTATATAGTTGATGTTGATTGGAATGATCAATGTTCTGCAACCAAAGCGCAAGATCACAATACTACAAGATCTAATAGAGCAAATTCAGTAGAATCCAATCCAAATGGACTGTTTGAGGGGCCAGCTATAAAAGGGATGATGGTATTTCCAAATCCTATAAACGAAACAACCAAGCTTATTTTTAGTTCAAAATCCTGGTCACCAATTACTGTTTTTATTACAGATATAACAGGAAGAAAAGTAGGACAGTTCAACCCTATAAAGGTTTTAGGACAGCATCAAATAAAAATTGATTTGGAAAGCTATAATTCAGGAATGTATCATGTTGTGCTCATTCAAAATAATAGAGTTTATTCTCAAGCATTATTAAAATTATAAATGAGGAAGTTGATTATTATTTTTAGTTAAGGCTTATTATTAGAGCCAATTTTTATCTTTGTTTAGTGAAAATCAGTATTGTAAATATAATTGCTTGTATTCTCTTGTTTTATCAGGGTGCTGCTCAGAATCATTCTCCAAGTTTAAATGGAGCTTTTTTATTCCAAAATTACTCACCTAAACAATACAACGGGAACCCGCAAATTTTTGACATAGTTCAAGACTCACGTGGGATAATTTATTTTTCCAATCAAAAAGGAATAATTGAGTTCGATGGGACAAAATGGAGTACTATTCAAATTGGTAAAGAAGACTTAAGATGTCTTTCCTTAGCAAAAGGTAAAGATGGTTTAATTTACGCGGGAGCTAATGGGGATTTTGGAGTGCTAAAACCGGATGCTTCGGGGACTTTGGAGTTTGTTTCTGAGCTAGATAATCTAGGAATAGATGCAATTGGCAGGGTTGCTAAAATAATAATACTTGACGATAAGAAGTATCTAAAAACGGAACAGGGGTTGTTTATTATTTCATCGGAAGGGTTGGATTTTATAGCTCCAGAAACGGAATTGGTGGATATTTTCTTTTTAGGTAATAAGCTTTACCTAATACAAAAAGGTTTAGGTTTATTTTCGCTGAAAGGCAAAGAGATGAAGCCTGTCCAAGAGGGTTATCTGGTTTCAAATAAAGAGATTGTCGCTTCAGCTACATTTGGCGATAGAAATTTATTTTTTACTGCTCTAGATGGTATTTACGAGATGTCCAATACCGGGAGGCTTGTCAAAAGAAATGTTTTTGACGGAACATCTTTGCTCTCTGCAATTAAAATTGATGATAATCTAATTTCATTAGGGACGAGTTCAAATGGTATCATTGTTGTGGATCAAAAGTTTAATGTTGTTTACAAGGTTGGTCTAGAGAAAGGGTTAATTGATGCTGCCATTAAAGCTCAATTTATAGATAATGAAAAAAATCTTTGGTTAGGGACTAATGTGGGAATTTCAAAAATTGAGATTAATTCTCCGGTCTCTAAATTTGATTTAACATCAGGGCTTCGAAGCACTTTAGAGGGTTTAATTAGATTTAATAATCGATTACATGTTGCTTCTGCAGACGGACTTTATAGCATGAATGATGATGGCTTTTTTGAAAAAATGGAAGGTATCGAAAAAGACTGCTATGGTTTGCAGTTGTTTCCAGACGGAAATGACACTTTATTGCTAGTTGCTGAAGTGCAGGATGTAATAGCATTAGATAAAAAAAATGAGAAATTCAAACTACAGCCGGGGGGGCCCTGGGAAATTAAATTATCACCTCTCGACTCAAATGAAATCATTGTTGTTCACTATGATGGATTAGCAAATTTGGTATATGAGAACGGTGAGTTTATTACCGGAAATTATTTTAGAAAATTCACAGGCGCGGAACCCTTTAATTTTGTTGTTCAAGAAGATGGTACAATATGGATAGGTACTATTGCAGATTTAGACGGTGGAGTTTATAAAACGCATGTTGACATCTTTCGTGATTCAGCTATAAAGTTTGAGCGATATTATACAGAAGAGGGGCTTCCGGCTGGAGGTTCTACTTATATGTTTCAGAAGGATAAGGATATTTTCGCTGGAACAGATAAAGGACTGTTTAAATATGACAACGGAAATTTTACTTTATACAATGATTTTGGCGTAGATTTTTCGGAAGAAAAAGGTGTTCATAGAATTAGTCAAGACCCAGAGGGTAATATTTGGATGGTATTGTTTGACACAGAGAATAATTACGAAATAGGTTATTCTAGTCTAGTCGATGGTAAATACGTCTGGAATAGTAGTATCTTTAGTAGGCACTCCGACGATATAGTTCACGCTTTATTTCATGATGAAAATGGGGTTACATGGCTAGGTGGAACAAACGGTTTGATTCGTTACGACAATAAAATAATTAATAATTATGAGATTCCATTTAATGCTTTAATCCGAAACGTAACTTTTGGAGATAGCTTGTTGTTCGGGGGTTCATATCAACAAGATAATAAGAATACTACATTGCAGCCAGATAATCTTGAGTTTAGTTTGAGGTATTCCGCAAATAAGCCGATTACATTTTCTTTTGCATCGACGTCCTATATCGATGAAAATAAAACGGAATATAGTTTTTTATTAGAGGGTCATGATGATCATTGGAATAAGTGGTCTTCAAGAACAATGAAAGAATATTATTTATCAGAAGGCTCCTATTCGTTTAAAGTAAAAGCTCGAAATATAAATAGCTTAATTTCAAGCGAAGCTGTTTTTTCTTTTACCGTTTTACCTCCATGGTATAGGACCACGTGGGCCTATACGCTTTATGTAATAGCATTCATTTTTTCAGTTTACATGATAATTAGACTTAGTATCAGAAGGGTAAAACAGAAAAATATTCATCTAGAAGGTATTGTAAAAAAGAGAACGAAAGAAGCTGTAATTCAAAAGCAAGATGCGGAAAAACAAAGAGATATTGCAGAGCGCCAAAAAGAATTGGTTGAAGCGGCTCATCGCGAAATAACAGATAGTATCAACTATGCTGAACGAATTCAGCGCAGTTTTTTAGCAACAAAAGATATCCTAGATACCAATCTAGAAGAGTATTTTGTATTCTTTCAACCAAAAGAAGTGGTAAGTGGAGATTTTTATTGGGCAGATAAGCTGAGTAACGGTAATTTTGCGATGGTAAATGCGGATAGCACTGGACATGGAGTTCCAGGTGCTATTATGAGTATTCTGAATATTTCTTCTATTGAGAAAGCTATAAGGTTGAATTTTCTTGAGCCAAATGATATTTTCAATTCTACTCGAAAAACAATTATCGAACGCTTAAAAAAGGATGGTACTGCTGAAGGAGGTAAAGATGGCATGGATGCTAGCATAATATGCTTTGATTTTGAGAATAATAAATTTTCTTACACTGCGGCTCAAAACCCTATTTGGGTGGTTAGAGATGGCTCTCTGACCGAAATAAAACCAGAAAAGATGCCAGTTGGAAAACACGATAAAGATAAAATTCCATTTGTAGGAGGGGTGTTCAAGATGCAAAAAGGCGATGTAATTTACACTCTTACGGATGGTTTTCAAGATCAATTTGGTGGTCCGAAAGGGAAGAAATTTATGGTGAAGAAAATGAGGGCATACATTCTATCGATCTCTCATTTACCTATGAAAGAGCAGCATACAAAAATTAGTGAAGTATTTTCTAATTGGAAAGGCGATACGGAGCAGGTTGATGATGTTTGTGTTATAGGTGTAAGAATATAAAATATTGCGGGGCTAACCCCCGCTTAATTAGTGTATTAAAACTTAAGTATCTTTTGTTGATTGTTTGGTTTTGAGTGAAATATGTTATATTTGCGGACTGATTAAATGAACCCAAATATGAAAAAATACTCCTTATTCTCGTTGTTGTTCTCTTTAGCTTTATCGTTGTCAACAAATGCTCAGATATCCTTTACTGCTGATGTAACCTCTGGCTGTGCACCTTTAACAGTTAATTTCACTAATACTTCTAGCAATCCTAATGCCGTGTCATATCAATGGTACTTTGGTACGGGAAATTGGTTCAATGGAACCAATGAGACCCAAACCTTTTTGTCTGCGGGCAATTATTGGGCTCATCTAGATGCTTATGATAGTAATGGTGGGTATTTGGGTAATTATGAAATTGAAATACAAGTTTCTGGAGAAGCCTCATACATTTCAATGAATAATGACTCAGCCTGTGTTAATGATCAGACATCATTTTGGTTAGCAACTGATGGAACTAGTTGGTCTTGGGATTTTGGAGATGGCACTACTTATTTCGAGAATTCCGGTTATTCTCAAGCAAGTAATAATTATTCATCACCGGGAACGTATTTGGTGAGTTGTGAATATGTTAATCAATGTGGAACTTATAATATTGACACTACAATCAACATCGTTTCAAGTGGATTGGGGTTCCAATATTCTCCTTACATGTATGTATCTTCGGATACAACTTGTCCGAATTCTTTGGTCTCTTTTCAAACAGACAATAATTACAACAATTTGGAATGGGATTATAACGATGGCTTTTTTGATTATGATACTTATCCGCAACATGGCTTTACGAGCTTAGGCTGGAATTATATTGACTTAACAGTTGCCAATGGTTGTGGGGTTTCAGAAACAGTTACCGATAGTGTTTACATTGACAATTCGGCGCCTGTTACAGGTGCTTATATTAGTGGTTTAGATACAGTTTGTCCGGGTCAAGAAGTTAGTCTGAATTCATGGAGTGATAATGGATTAACATACGAATGGGACATGGGAGATGGTAGTCCTATCATTGCTGATCAATATGTTTACCATACCTATAGCTCTGTTGGATTTTACAATGTGAATTTATTGATAACAAATGATTGTGGTAGCACACTAAACGTACCTTATCAAGTGGTAGTCAGCAATAGTGCGCAAATAACAAACCCTTACTTTCAAATATCTCCAAATCAAGCATGTCCTGGGGATTTCGTCGAATTTTATCTAAGTTATGAATATGATTATTATTTAGATTTTGGAGATGGAACCGGAACAACATCTAATTGGCGTCATGTTTACAGTGTTGTTGGGTCTTATCCTATTTCAATTACGTATCAAAATTCTTGTGGAAATAGTTTAACATTGTATGATACAATTAATGTGGAGGACAACTTACCTTTTACCGGGAGTCCCTACGCGAATTTAAATAATGGCAATAATGCTTTTTGTATTAATTCTTCGGCTGAGTTTTATGCCCAGTCTGGGTATGCAAGTTATGCATGGGATTTTGGGGACGGAGGTACCTCTACAAATAAAGATGCAGATCACATTTATAATGCAGCAGGAACATATAATGCATCTGTTGAAATCACCAATGGTTGTGGAGCAAGTACAACCGTTTTCGTTCCAGTAAATATTGTTGATAACATGCCTGTTACAGATTTGAATTATCAAATCTTTGGTGATTCAGCTTGTCCTAATGATGAGGTTATGTTTGCTGGAGAAGATTATAATGGACTGACTTATTCCTGGGATTTTGGAGATGGAGCTTTTTCAAATGAATCATTTACTTCTCACACATATGCAAATACTGGTTTTTACATTATCTCAGTAACTGCTACCAATGGGTGCGGAAATGATTCTACTGTATTAGATTCAATTGTTGTGGATAATAATGTTTATCCTGGACCAAATACTGTACAGGTGTTTAATCAGCCGCAAGGTTGTATAGGAGATGAATTGTATTTTGTTGTTGCTCCCTCTGGAGCAGGAGACTATACTTGGGATTTTGGGGATGGAAATTCAACAACCTCCACATTCCCATTAATTGTTGAGGGTGAAGGTTCTTATGATGTTGCTTTGCATCCTTTTCTAGCATCAGGAAATTATGAAGCGCATTTTTCTGTTACAAATGGATGTGGGAATGTCTACTACGACACAATGCAAGTTCAGATTGGAGCAATTGGAGATAGTATTCAAGTTAATACAGGGTTTTTTTACAATGAAGCAGGAGCTTCTTGTCAGGGTCAACCGATAGAGTTTTCTGCGGTGGGAGCGTCTAGTTATTCTTGGAATTTTGGAGATGGAACTGGAGTTCTAGTCACGCAAGGTTCATTAACTCCTGTTTATCATACGTATGCGCATCCGGGTACCTACAATATAGTTGTAAATGGATTTAATAATTGTGGAAATTCTGATAGTAGAACAGAAGAGATTTTTATTCCTCAGTCATTAATCGATATAACAACAAATGCTGTTCAGCTTGCAAATTGCGATGAAAATGACGGGGTAGCAGTGGTTTCGGCTACGGGAGGTATGCCTCCTTATCAATATGGATGGAGTAATGGAGATAATTCTGTAATAGCAGATAGTTTGGGGTCAGGGTTATACGTAATCACGGTTACGGATAATAATGATTGTTCCAGCGAGGGGATAGTGACGGTTGATGATAATCAAGGTCCCACTATATTAGTGGATAACGTTACAAATTTGGGTTGTTTTGGAGGAACGAATGGAACTATTAGTGTTTCAATTTTGGGTGGTTCACCACCTTACGAAATCATATGGTCAAATGGAGATCAAACAGAAGATATTTTTGGATTAGTTGCTGGACCTTACGAGATTTTTGTTACAGATGCAAATGGGTGTATGGGGATGGAAAGCATTACGGTTACACAACCAGAAGAGGCAATAGTTTCAATTATTACGCAACCTTCAGGATGTGGCAATAATTCAGGTTCAGCTATGGCTGTAATTAGTAATGGTGCAGCTCCATACAACTATATTTGGCCAAATCAAACAGGTCCTGTTCATCAGACAGCGGGATTAGCTCCTGGAATACATGAGTTATTAGTTATTGATGCAAATACATGTTTATTGCGAAAAGAATTTGTGATAAATGAAACTACCGCTCCAATAATCTTATTGGATTCTGTAGCTACCGGAACTTGCTCAGGAGATTTAAGTTCAATCTACATTAATACAATCGGAGGATTACCTCCTTTTCAGTACAGTTGGTCAGATGGGTCTGCAGACCAAGATTTGATGGATGTTTTACCAGGGGATTATGATGTGCAAATTACAGGTACAAATGGATGTTCATCTTATTTTGCTTATTCTGTAGAAATGACCTCGCCAGATGAGAACCCTATATGTATTGTTTCTGTAGATACCGTTCTAGGAGGTAATTTAGTTGTTTGGGAGCCGGTCCAAACGATTGGTGTTGATTATTACAATATATACAAAGAAAGTTCTCAAAGTGGACTATATTATTTAATTGGAACGACAGATGCAGATAGTTTAAGTTTCTACCACGATGTTTACTCTGATCCGCAAATTAGGTCTTGGAGATATAAGATTTCGGCGGTAGATAACTGTGGTAATGAGTCAGACTTAAGTGATGAGCACAAAACAATTCATTTAACGGCAAACCTGGGAGTTGGAAATGTGGTTAATCTTATTTGGGATAACTATGAAGGGTTTAATTATTCTACTTTTTATGTGAATAGATATCATCCAACCACAGGATGGATGGTAATCGATTCATTAGGAGCGAACTTAAATTCATATACAGATGTTACGCCTCCAAGCGATAGTAACTTGGTGTATCAGGTAACAATTAATGCGCCGGGGTTATGTTCTGCTCAAAAAGCACAAGATCATAATACTACTCGTTCCAATAGAGCTTCAATTAATGCTCCAGAAGAGGAGACGGAGACGGAAATTCCAGATGCTGTTGATGAGTCATTGATATCAGAAATTGGTATTATGCCAAACCCTACAAATGGCATATTTACATTGTATTTTGATGGCCATGCTTCAGAAAGGAGTATAGAAATTTTTGATCTTCAAGGAAAACGTCTTGCAAACAAGTTGTGCGCAAAAGAGAATAAAACAATTGGTTTTGATGTTTCGGAATTTGAAACAGGAATGTACTTGATAAAAATATCTTCTGATAAAGAGACAAAAGCCTTAAGGTTGATAAAACAATAAAATAAATTATGAAGAAACATTTTTATGCGTTGCTACTGGTTATTTCCAGTGCTACAGTAATAGCCCAGCCATTAGTAATTGACTATGTGGGAGTTGGTGAACCTCAATGTCATGGATTATGTAGTGGTCAGTTCGATATAGGTGCAAGTGGAACCTCAGGCCCTTATGAGTATAGTATAGACGGCGGAGCAACCTATCAAGCCCAAAGTTACTTTGGTTCTTTGTGTGCCGGGACTTACAATATTTGGGTGCATGACCCCGGTTTTTCTGCATATGCAGATACAATAGTAGTCATTACTGAACCTCCGCTTCTTGAAATCACTAGCTCAACGGCTTCCGATGTTCTTTGCAATGGCGATTGCAGTGGGCTTGCTTCCGTAACAGTTACAGGAGGTACTTTTTCATCGGGTTATATGTATAATTGGACAAATGGGGCTACTACACCTAATATTTCTGGATTATGTCCAGGAGCCTATGAATGTATGGTAACAGATGATAACGGATGTGCTGATAGCGTTACTTGGAATATTAATGAGCCCAGTGCTATTAGTTTCACGGTAGATGCGCAAAATGTAACTTGTAATGGTGGTAACGATGGTGTTATCAATTTTATGGATGGGAATGGGAATTCTGGAGCTTTTGGAGGAACTCCCTTTGCTAATAACGGTTATCAATATTCAATTGATGAGGGAGGGTCTTACCAATCGTTATCTGAATTTACAAATGTTACAGCGGGGTCTTATGGTTTAATCGTCGAGGATTCATTGGGTTGTATTGCATATTCTCCGCATGATATTATTGAACCAGCTCCTATTAGTTTTTCAATTTATTCGTCGAGTCCTTCAGCTTGTAACGTTGCAGATGGATCATTTACTGTATCCGACCTT
>JAQWQH010000182.1 GCA_029244805.1 Flavobacteriales bacterium | reverse complement strand
CCTTAATACTCGCGATCTTTTTATTTTGTTCTTGTAAAAAGAATGAGCCCATTGCATGTATTAACTCAATGGATGAGAAATACGAGATAGGCGATCAGGTTACTTTTTTAGCCAATTGTTCAGAAAATGGATATCGGTATTATTGGGATTTTGGGGATGGAAATAATTCAGAAGATAAAAATCCAGAACATATCTATACCTCCTCCGGAATTTATACGGTAGAATTAAAAGTTTATTCTAAAAATAACAAATCTTTTGAATCGGATTATAAAACCATAACAGTTAAGGATCGCCCCTTATCTGTTGCAATAACCTCAATTATTCTGTCCTCTTTTCCAGAATTGAATGGGAATGGTGATTTATGGGATTTCCAAGGTCTACCGGATATTAGATTTCAGATAGTAGATGGAACGATTATTTATTTGGATGGAATGGAGGTTGGCCAGAATGCTGATAATAATCTATCTTACACTTACTATAGTGATTTTCCCATTACACTTCCGTATAACTCAAATTACTTGATAAATATTCTTGATGAAGATGGGATCACTGATGAATTAATTTCCATTTTAAATTTTAATCCTGAATTATACTCGCTAGATGAAGAATCAAGTGTGACAGTTATTGACGGAGATTGCACCCTGATATTAAAATTACAGTGGGTGTATTAATTTCGAATAGAAAAAATTTATTTCTTATTCAAAATAGCCTTGTTAATTCTCTTAACAAGATTTGGTCCTTCGTATACAAAGCCCGTATATATCTGAACTAAATCTGCTCCAGCTTCAATTTTCTCTAAGGCGTCTTCTTCAGAGTGAATACCTCCTACACCGATAATTGGAAATGCTTTGTTTGATTTTGTCGCTAGGTAGCGAATGATTTCAGTGGATCTCTCTCTAACCGGTTTTCCACTTAGTCCACCATTGCCAATTTTCTCCACAGCTTCCTTTGCCGTTTTTAGTCCATCTCTGCTTGTTTCTGTATTGGTAGCAACGATTCCGTCAATTCCTGTGTTGGCTATAAGTTCAATTATCTCGTCCAAAGCATTGTGGTCTAAATTTGGTGCTATTTTTAAAAGTATTGGACGTTGAACTTTTTTAGTAGCATTAATTATTTTTAATTCACCTAACAGCTCTGTTAAAAAGTCAATGTCTTGCAGTTTGGTTAGGTTCTTAACGTTCGGGCAACTGACATTCACTACAAAATAATCAACCACATCATGTAGTGCTTTAAAATTATAGACATAATCAGCAATTGCGTCATCATTTGAGGTTGCAGTATTTTTACCGATATTTCCTCCAATTATTAAATTGGTTTTTCTCCCTTTTAGGTTTTCGACTATTGCATCAACGCCTAAGTTATTAAACCCCATTCTATTGATTAGAGCTTCATCTTCTTTCAAGCGAAACATTCTTGGTTTAGGGTTGCCATCTTGAGGCTTTGGTGTTGCAGTGCCTATCTCAATAAATCCGAAGCCATAATTTTCCAATTGATTAATTAGAACCGCATTTTTATCAAATCCAGCAGCAATTCCTACGGGGTTTTTAAATTTTAGGCCAAATAGTTCTGTTTCTAACCTTTTGTCTTCAATACTGTAGAGTCTTTTGTTGATAGCTGCAGCGCCCGGAATGCCGTTAGAAAATCGAATTAATCTAAAAACAAAGTAATGAATTTTTTCTGGATCAAATAAAAAGAAAAAAGGTCTTAAAATCGCTTTATACATGCCGTAAGTCTGAATTTTACACAAAAATACTACTTATTAATTAACTCATTCAAAATTGCATATACTTCTTCTGTATTCCAGTCGTGTGCTCCTTTCATTTTATGCGTAATCATTTTATTTTTGTCTATGATAATTGTTGTTGGATAGCTATTTGTTTGAAGTTGATAAGGAGTTTCGGTTTTGGCTGTGTATATAGGTAGCTTATAATTATTGTTTTGAGCAAATTCTTTCAGAATTTCAATCGATTCATTGGGGCTAACGAGAATAAACTTTATGTCGTTTTTATATTTCTCGTATAAGCTATTTATTGATGGCAATTCGGTTCTGCAAGGTCCACACCATGTTGCCCAAATATTAATAAAAATGGGCTTGTCGGTATCAGATAACCATATTTTATCTTTGTTAATATGCTGAAGATTCCAGTCGGTTGATAGGAAATTGTCTTTAGTGTCATACTTTTCCATGATGGGAGATGTTAGAAAAAGTCCTCCAATCCAGGTTCTTGTAGATCCTCCACAAGGTGTGAGGTATAAGAATGCTAGTATTAATCCAAATCCTACCCAAAAAATTAAGTCGGATTTATTCTTCCTTGATAATTTCATTTTTCAAAAGTATAAGATTAAGTTACAATGCAATGTCACATATGTCTCAATTCCGCAATGTATTTTGTTCATATGTAAATGGGTTTGTTGGTGATTTATCTCAATGATTGGTGTTTGGTTAGACGATTAGTTTTATTTTTGGCGTCTTAAAGCACATCATGATCAAAGGGAAAAAAGTAGTAGTAGTAATGCCTGCATATAATGCAGCTGACACATTAGAAAAAACGTACAAGGAAATTCCTTTTGAAATAGTAGATGAAGTTATTTTGGTTGATGATCACGGAACAGATAATACTGCTGAATTGGCAAGAGAATTAGGTGTTAATCATGTAATTCGTCACGATAAAAATAAAGGGTACGGGGGGAATCAAAAAACTTGTTACAACAAAGCTTTGGAAATTGGTGCTGACATTGTTGTGATGCTGCATCCGGATTATCAATATACGCCTCAATTAATCCATAGTATGTCTTATCTGATTGCAAATGAAGTTTACCCGGTTGTTTTAGGGTCTCGAATACTAGGAAAAGGAGCCTTGAAAGGAGGGATGCCTTATTATAAGTATGTTGCGAACAGAATTTTAACATTGTCTCAGAATATTCTTGTTGGTCAAAAATTATCTGAATATCATACCGGTTTTAGAGCATTTTCTAAAGAGGTTTTAGAGACTATTCGGTACAACGAAAATTCAGATGATTTTGTTTTTGATAACCAAATGCTTTCTCAAATTATATTCAATGATTTTGAAATAGCAGAGGTTACCTGCCCAACTAAATACTTCGAAGAGGCGTCTTCGATTAACTTTAGTAGAAGCGTAACATACGGACTTGGAGTTTTGGGAACATCATTCAAACACTTTTTTACAAGGATTGGCGTTTACAAATGGAATTTGCTGAATAAAAAATAAATTGTGATTCTATCCATTCTAAAAAACATTAAAAAGCAACTCCTTTTCTTTTTGGTTTATGCCGTTTTTTTGATGTTTTTAGTTGTTATTCTTTTCAAATACTCAAAAACAGATGCAACACTTTGGGCCAATCAATATTGGTCACCTTTTCAGGATGTTATGTACAAGTACATGACCTACTTGGGGGATTTTTGGACGGCTTCTTTGGTTGTGCTTGTTTTGTTGTTTTGGAAATTTAAATATGCCATAATTGCTATGGTCAGTTTTGGAGTAACAGCCCTTATAACTCAATTTTTAAAGAAGATAATTTATTACGATGTTAAAAGGCCTTTAATAGAAATGTGGGAACAGATGCATGATGGTACTTTGCATACAGTTGTGGATGAAGCAGATCAATTAATCAATTATTCATTTCCTAGCGGGCATACAACTTCTGCCTTTAGTATATTTTGCATTTTGGCTCTGTTGAGTAAAAAGAAATGGGTAGGCTTTGTATGTATTGTTTTTGCCGTATTGATTGGTTATTCAAGAGTCTATTTATGTCAACATTTTTATGAAGATATTTTTGTCGGTTCCTTAATCGGTACAATCGGATCTTTATTGGTATATTCATATATCGAAAATAAAACCTTTGGGAATTGGGGTGAGAAATCACTATTGAATCTTAAATGAAATCATTCTTAGACAGGCCATATGGATATCAATTTCTTCTAATCATTATTGGATTGGTATTTTTTCTTCCATTTTTAGGTAGTGTGCACTTATTTGATTGGGATGAAATTAACTTCGCTGAATCTTCACGCGAAATGTTAGTTTCTAAAAACTTCTTTCAGGTTCAGATAAATTATGAGCCATTTATGGAGAAACCGCCATTATTTTTTTGGTTGCAATCCCTTTCAATGAGCATTTTTGGAATAACAGAGTTTGCTGCGCGATTTCCCAATGCGATTTTTGGAGTTTTAACGATGCTTACTCTTTTTAAGATTGGAAAAACGCTGCGTTCTGAGGTGTTTGGTTTTATTTGGGCTCTGGTATATTTTGGTTCTTTTTTACCCAATCTATATTATAAATCAGGAATTATCGACCCAGTTTTCAACTACTTTATCTTTTGCTCTATTTATTATTTGATAAGATTGATTAATCTTGATAAAGGGCAAGAACAGAATAAATTCGCTGCATTATCTGGTCTATTTATTGGTTTGGCAATTATTACAAAAGGACCGGTAGGTTTGTTATTGTTGATGCTAGTGTTTGGAGTATATTGGGCTTTGATTCGCTTTAAAAAGATAGCTTCCGTAAAGAGTGTTTTAATTTTCATTGTCACAATATTTGCGGTTTCATTTCTTTGGTTTGGGTTTGAATTAATTCAAAATGGACCATGGTTTATTGTTGAGTTTGTTAAGTATCAGATAGATCTTTTTACTACTCCAGTTGCTGGGCATTCACAGCCTTTTTATTACCACTTTGTTGTAGTCTTAATTGGTTGCTTTCCTCTTTCAGTAATTGCCTTGCCGAGGTTTATGAGAAGTAAAGAGTTGGGTGTATTTGAATTTGAAAAATGGATGAAAATCTTGTTTTGGGTTGTGATGATATTGTTTTCAATTTCAACAACAAAAATCGTACACTATTCTTCAATGGCATACCTGCCATTAAGTTTCTTAGCTGCTAATTATTTATTTAAACTTTATAAAAAAGAAATAGAGGTCAAAAAATGGATGTTGTTTACGATAGGCTTTTTTGGATTCGTTTTTTCTTCTCTTTTAACATTGCTTCCAATTCTTCTGCAGAACAAAGATGAATGGTTAATACCAAATTTAAAAGATCCTTTTGCAGCTGCACAACTTTCAATTGATATTCCAATTGTAGGTTGGGAGTTTTTAATCGGAGTGGTCTATTTTATTTCTATTGTTGTTGGATTGTATCTATTGTCGAGGTTACAAGTTGTTAAATCTTTATTGGTGTTGTCTTTGAGTACTGCTTTTTGTTTGTTAGTTTTTACCCGAGTGATGGTGCCCAAGATTGAAAGTTTTTCTCAAGGTCCAATGATTACATTTTATGAAAACTTAAGAGGAAAAGACGTTTACGTTACTCCAGTTAACATGAAGAGCTATGCTCAGTATTTTTATTCTGAGGTTCAGCCGCTGGAAGAGGGAAGCGCTTTGTCAATCTACAAAAAACAATTGTTGTCGCAGCACGATGCGGAATCGTTTAATGATTTACCGCAAAAAGATAAAACTATTTTTAATTCTCAAGTTGTAAATTGGTTAATGTCGGAAGATGTCGATAAACCAACATATTTTGTAGTTAGGGTTCATCATCAAGATAAGATGAATAATGAACCTCTCTGCGAGTTTTTATATAAAGAAGGTGGTTTTGCTTTTTATAAAAGAATTTAAATTACCGAAATAAAGCTAATCTCTACGTTTACACTTTTTGGTAAACAAGAAACTTCTACCGTTTCTCTCGCTGGTGGGTTTGTGGAGAAGTACTTCCCATATACCTCGTTTACTCTTGAAAAGCTATCCATATCGCTTAAGAAGATTGAGCATTTCACAATGTTTTCAAAAGTCATGTTGGCTTCTTGCAGAACGGCTTTGATGTTTTGCATTACTTGTTCTGTTTCAACTTCGATTGAATCCATATTTAGTTCTCCCGTTTTTGGGTCAATCGCAATTTGACCACTTGCAAATAATGTGTTTCCAGAGAGGACAGCTTGGCTGTATGGGCCAATTGGTGTAGGTGCATTTTTAGAATTTATTATAGTTTTCATAATTTTATTGATTTATCTCACTCCGCTGTCGTACCAAGTTCTTCTTCGTTGAAGTTTTAGGTCTTGTAGAAGTGAGGATTTTACGTTAATTTGAATGTTGTAACTCTTCATGAATCCAAATGGAATCCAGTTAAAACTAGCTTCCCAGCAATGTAGGTTTCTCGTAAAATTGATAGAAGAATAGCTAAATTGTTTTCTCGTAAAATCATAATTGGTTCCAAATTCTATTTTCCAATTCTCGGAAAGGCTTAAGTCACCGTTAATGCTTAAGGTTTGGGTGATAACTATTGTGTCTGTCGCTTCAGAGATGAGCCTATTTCTATCAATTTTATAATTAAATGCAATTGTCCATGGAACACTAAAATCTAAATAGGCATCTGGATTAATATTGACCATGTCCAAATCTGTTTCTGTTCCTTTTTTACTTATGTAAGCTCCCTTGTGTCCTTTTTTGCTTTTAAACCTAAGGTTTACTGCTAGATTTAAATTTTTAACAGTACCTAGTTTCCCGTTTATATTGTATTGAAATTCATCTAGTTTTATGCCGTTTTTGTATTCGTAAGGGTCAACATTTCCGCCAAAACGTAAACTTAGGTTTTTGTAAAGAGTTGTTCTTCCAGAGATAGATATGTTATCCATTTTTAAAGAATCTCTGTTGAAATCATAAGCTGAACTAAACGTTATGTTTTCTAATATTTTGAATTTATTGAATGGAGTTTTACCTGTAGTGTCATTTAGGTTTTTTTGCTTCATTTCGATAGCGTTGATTAAGTTGAAGCCAATTCTATTTGAAGAACCAGTAGAAGGCCTACCAAATATTCCATTTTGATATGGAGAGTATTCGACCTCTTCAACTGAAGGAATAGTATCTATTCGGTAAGTATTTATATAATTTATATCTGGCCGATAGGAGTAGTTTAAATTTGGAGTAATGGTGTGTCTGAATTTAGTTTCTTTTACTCCGGTAAGGAAGTTTGCAAAACGGTAAAAAGCATAAACTTTTGATGTTAAGCTGGCATTAAAGCTATGCCAATATGGAGCTGAAAATTTTTGAATTGTATCAGAATTTTCTTGGATCAGTAATGGGTCCCAGTTTTTTTGAATTTGGTCCATATAAAACAAAGATGTCAATTGATAAGAAGGATTAAAGGTAACCGTTTTATTAAGGAACTTGAAAGATGTTGATGCACTAACATTATGTCGCATTCCATTACGCATACTGTCTGGGAAGGTGCTGAGGTTGTTTAGGCTTACATCAGTATCTTTCATTGAAAGTTCATTTTTCAATGTTGTATTGTAGCTCAATCCTATTTTGTTTAATTCCTTCTTTAAACCACTTTCAATCGCGTT
>JAQWQH010000171.1 GCA_029244805.1 Flavobacteriales bacterium | reverse complement strand
TCCCTGTAATATTGTTTACTATTCCTTGCAGCTCTATTGTGCACGAATTGTTGTCAGATACAGTCACTTGGTATATTCCTCCAGAAACTCCAGAAATATCTTCTGTTGTTTCGCCGCTATCCCATGCATATGTGTAAGGTAGAGACCCTCCTGATACATCTATATCAATCGCTCCTGATGCATCACCACAGGTTTCATCTGCAACTGCACTAATTGAAGCTGCAAAACCTGCCGCATTGTTAACTACAGTTCCTGAAGTTCCTACTGAACATCCATTTGCATCCTCTATTATTAACATATAGGTTCCGGCAGATAGCCCTGATAAGTCTTCGGTCATTGCGCCATTATCCCAGTTGTAAAATAAAGGCAAAACACCTCCTGTTGAAGATACGTTTATAGATCCATTACCATCCCCACAGCTCTCATCAATAATCGTTGTAGATGTAATACTCAAACCACTTGCGTTATTACCAACACTATAGCTACCTGAATATGAACACCCTCCTGCTCCTGTTATCGTTAAAGAATATGTTCCAGCAGACAGTCCTGAAATATCTTCTGTAATTGCCCCATTACTCCAACTAAATCCATATGGATTTACGCCTCCAGAAAAAGAAATATCAATTGCTCCAGATGCATTTCCGCATATTTCATCAGATACGCTAACCGCCCCAACTGATATACCTTCACCTTCAATTGTAGCTGATGCACTTAATTCACACCCATTGTTATCTATTGCAATAACGTTATAGGTTCCAGCGCTTAAAGAAGAAATATCCTCCGTCGTGGCGCCATTATCCCAAACATATAAAATCGGATTTGTGCCCCCTGTAGTCGAAATGTTAATAGAGCCTGAACCATCACCACAAACTTCATCGGTCACAGAAGCAAGGGCAATGCTAAACCCTGGCGACACATCTTGAATACTTTCTGTATAGCTAGTTGCGCATCCATTAGCATCAATTACTGTAATTACGTATGCACCTGTTGCCAACCCTGTTATATCTTCAGTTGTTGCGCCATTATCCCAAGAGAATGTATAAGGAGCTGCTCCTCCTATTACATCAACATCAATCTGACCTGTAGCATCGCCACAAACTTCATCCGTAACACTAATAGTAGAGACAGATAATGATCCTCCCTGATTAAATATCGTTTGATCTCCGGTCTCAACCTGACAACCATTATTATCGACGATTACGCATCCATAAACCCCTGCTGTTAAGTCTGTTATATCTTCTGTAGCATCAGAGTTACTCCAACTATATATATAAGGTTGCGTTCCGTTTATAACATTTATATCTATTGCTCCTGCCCCATCATTACAATTTTCATTTGTAATATCAATTGACAGGATTGTTAAATCCGTTGGACTATTTGTAACCGTATAGTCAACAGAGTTTAAACTACAGCCAACACCGTCGGTAATTATTACTGAGTAAGTTCCAGCAGACAATAATGTTTGATCCTCATTTGTTGAACCATTGCTCCATGAATAACTATAAGGAGAAACTCCACCTGTTACGGTTAAGTTAATAGTTCCTCCACCGTTTCCGCAAATTTCACTAGATACAACAGCAGATTCACTCATGGCACCTACGTTATTCCCAACTGTAAAAGTTTCATTGATGGTACATCCAGCATTATCATTTATCGTTACATCATAATTTCCAGCAGCCAAGCCAGTAATGTCCTCTGTTGTCGCTGCATTTGACCAAACATAAGTATAAGGAGAAATTCCGCCAGCAGTTACGATATCTATTGTTCCATCTGAGTTGCCACAATTTTCATTAGACGCAGCGCTAGAAGACACTTCAAGAGTTCCTGCATTGTTTCCAACAGTAAAGCTTTCTATCAGTTCACACTGGTTGGCGTCTAAAACTGTAACTGTATAAGTTCCTGCAGATAAACTAGAAATATCGTCTGTTATGGATCCATTGTCCCAAGAAACAATGTAAGGGCTAGTGGCGTCTAAAATTGTAATGTCTATTGCTCCTGAACCATCTCCACAACTTTCATCAGATACCTGGTTCGTCGCAATATTCAGATAACAATATGCTGAGCAGTTTGAAACATCGTTAATAATAGAAAACGCACTGTTTTCTGAACATCCATTTGCGTCCGTTACTGTAAGCGTGTAGGTGCCAGACCCAATATTTGCTAAGTCTTCTGTATTGGCTCCATTATCCCAACTATAACCATAAGATCCAGAGCCGCCTATTACAGAAACGTCTATTGATCCATTATCAAAACTACAAACTTCATTCGTAGATCCGTCTAGAGCAATGCTCATTCCTGGTAAAGTTGAAACAGCTATATCTTCAGAAAATTGACAACCACTTGCATCTGAAATAGTTAATGTATATAGTCCTGCGCCAATCGCTCCGATATCTTCTGTTGTTTCACCACTATTCCAGGCAAACATATAAGGTGATGTCCCTCCAGAGGTTGTTACATCAATACCGCCATTCAACCCTCCTGAACAAGTTACCGAAGTAACATTTGAAGTAATATTTAAACTACTTATATTATTCAAATTAAACGTTGCAGAATCAGAACATCCGTTTGCATCTGTAACAGTAACAGTGTATGTTCCTGCTCCAATCGCTGTCAAATCTTCAGTTGTTTCACCTGAAGACCATGCGTATGTAAATGGCGGGTAATCTCCCAAAACAGATAAATCAATACTTCCATCAGTACCACCGCATTGAGCCTGAGCAATAAAACCACTTATTGCCATTTCCTCTGGCTCTGTAATTGTTACAAGTGTGTCCGGCAAATCAGAAACCAGACTTACATTCCAAGAAAAGATATAGCCATTGTCCAAATTAAATTGATCAGATACCTCTAAGTTCCAATTTCCATTTAAATCAGAGCCTAATAACGCATTTAAGTTTTCAAAAGAAGCATAAGATCCTTGAGGTAGGAAGTTGTCAGTATATGTGCCTCCTGTGGAAGAAGGAATTGTATGCGTATAATTATTGGATTCCTGAACCATCGTTAAATAAATTGGCGCCGCATTCCAGCAATATTCAAATCCAACACCTGGATCAGTTAAATTACTATTTGATCCATCTACTGGTCCAGAAGCAAAAGGCTCTCCTAAATCACATGAACCACCGCCGTTAAACTCTTTTAATATAACTTCTTGGCCTGAAGGAGAAATTACTTTTATTTGAAGATCTCCTAAATAAGAGTGTTCCATAGTTGCACAAATCTGCTGCAATTGGGTCATATTGTCTAAGGTTTGGCCATTATCAAATCCATTTATAGGAATAGTACTTGTGTATGAAACGCCCGTTCCATCCGGTAAAAAAGTAGTGTCAGCATCGTATATTCCACCTATCACTAAAGCTTCTGCCTTGCACCCATAGATATCATACACTTGAACTGAATAAACTCCTGCGTCCAATCCTGTAACAGGGTTCGTAGCATATTGTGTCATTGGTCCGTTTCCTCCGTCTTCAGTTACTTGGTATGTATAAGGAGGGAACCCGCCTGAGGCATTTACCAAAATTTCCCCTGTACTATTATCAAAGCAGGAGAGATTGGTTTCATCTAGTGTAAATTCAATTGGCTGCGCATCATCAATATAAAGAAAGGCTGTATCAGGTGGCGAACATAAATCCGTTTGAAAAATAATATATATCGATTCTTGGCCTTCTGGAAAACCATCCGAGAAAGCGTTTATTATTATACTTGCTGCAGTATCTCCGGCTGGAATAGTTAGAAGCGTATCAATAAATTGATAGTCAATTCCGTTGGTGGCGCTGCCTCCGATCTGATAACTAATATCTGTAGCTGTAGCTGAAGCTAAATCCAGACTAAAGTTAAATTGAGCAGGAATACAGCCCTCAAGAGCGATGTCATCAGCGTTAACCGTTTGAGTGTTTACATCTACCACGCCTTGAATAAAACTATTTTCCAATAAAAAAACTGCAGAGCTCCAATCAGGATCTCCTGCATCAGCGATTACTAATTTCATCGTATACTCTTGACAAGGAACAAGACCTTGTCTTTCTGCTGTCAGTATTGTTGTCCATGCATCATATTGAACTGTTGCACCTCCGGAATTATCGATATAATACTGATTGTTTGTAACTGCATTAATATTATTAATCGAGACAGAACTTGCCGTTCCCGGCACCAATGCAATATTCTCTTCTCCAACAATTCCAGGTCCACTTATAAAAAAGGCAAACACATCATTGAATGAAGAGCTATTTGGTGGTGCGTATTCAGGATATTCCTCCGAAGCAAAAATATATTGAAACTGAATAAAGTCCGATTGCACATTAAATGAGAACTCCAATGTTATTGCATCATAAGATAGTGCCCCTGCCATACTATCCATTTGAGCTGTTCCCGGCTGACCTAAGTTATCACCTCCTCCATTCGAGTTATTCGGTCCTGGAGCACCTCCTACGTCGCCATTTGATAAAATCACACCCCCTGTCATTCCTAAATTTGAACTAGTTCCGTCAAAAGAACCGGATGCAGTAGCTCCTCCTGTTAGCGTTGCCGAATTAATTGTAATATTTGGCCCAGCTAATATCTGAGCAAGCTGCACCGCAGAAAGTCCACTATTAACGGAAAGTTGAGCGCTGCCAAAAAAAGGAAATAAACATATTGAAAGTAGCAGTCTTAAAATAATTTGGTTTTTCATAGTAGTAGTTTATTCATCAACATGTCAAATTATATTTATGACATGTTGAAACACTTTCAATTATATATACGCAAACAAACCTATTTAGGGGGGCTGAAAAAACACTATTTTTCAGGCACAAAAAAATCGATTTAAGCCAGCAATTGTGCATGAATAATAATAATACAACACCCTTGAAATCCTGGCTGCCTTTTTTGCAGTAAGCTGTTAAATTTACAAAAAGAGACGAAATCGTTTCAATTATAGTTGCTCCAATTCCCTTCATTGTTAGATTCCTAACAATGGGTTTTGTGATATTGAAGAATGTTAATTGCAATGTGAACTTTTCTGATTGTCAATTGTAATAACATTAAAACCAACGATAATTGATATGGAAAATAAATTAATAATTACGGAACCCTGTCATGAAGACTGGAGCAAAATGAAAACAGTAGAAAAAGGCAAGTATTGTGCGATATGTGCTAAACAGGTGGTTGATTTTTCCAAAAACTCCAAAAAAGAAATTATAGACTATTTAGATGACGCTACAGGTCAAACTTGCGGAAGATTTAAAAAGGGACAAATAGATGTTTACGGGGTAAGCTATAAAAGAATTAAAAAACCCATAATTCCATTACACAAAACAATAGCAGCTTCTATTATTGCGCTGTTTGGTGCTGGAGCGACTACCGTCATGGCTCAAGACCATGAGCACTTCCAAAAAGGCGGCGTAACATCTCGTCCGATTGAAGATGTTTTTAAAAATAACAGCAATATCTCTATCAAAGGGAAAATCACTTCACACAATCAATTCGTTAACAATGCCAGAGTTTCAATTTATACTGGTAGAAAATTAATTAACTCCTTTCTTACCAAAACAGACGGTGAATATGTTTTTGAACTAGGTAAAGGAGTCCTGGTTAATAATCGATTCACGGTAAAAGTCTTTGCGGCTGGTTTGGAGACAAAAACAATTGAAAACCTTGAGGCGACTAAAAAGGAAATTACAATAGACATTTCCATGGAACATGAGATAATGTTGTTGGGTGAAATTATTGCTCAGCCTGAAATT
>JAQWQH010000120.1 GCA_029244805.1 Flavobacteriales bacterium | reverse complement strand
AACAATTTCCAATGGTAAAAGCAGTATTCGCATTCTTTTTATCCATTTCATACATCTCCAACAAAATTGGCAGAGCTTCCCTGTAATTCCCTAATTCTAAGTAAGAAAAAGATTCAGCATAAAGCTCTTTGAAACTCTTATCTTGAGCTACAACATTTACAAACAAAAAAAACGTTGCTAAAAGAAATAATACTAATTTATTCATATCTAATTAAAATTTATTTTTTTATCGTAAATTCTACCCTTCTATTTTTCTGACGCCCTGAAGGATTGTCAGATCCATCTGCATTTTGGTTATCAGCAATTGGTTCAGTTTCGCCATAACCATGCGTCTCCATTCGGTTATTTTTTATTCCTGAACTTCGCAAATAGTCTCGGATTTTATGCGCTCTAGCAGATGACAATCTTCGATTGTAAGATGCTTTACCTTTCGAATCAGTGTGGCCATTAATCACTAATTTAACATCCCCGTACTCTTTCATATAATTAACTATTTTATCCAATTCCGGCTGTGATTCCTTCAGTAACTTAACCTTTCCATAAACAAACATTATTGAGTTAATCGACAAAACATCTCCAGAATTCAAAGTAGCATTTACTTCTGATTGCGTTATTACTGTATCCTCAATAGCTACTAAATCAGGAATTGTATCTTTATCGAAATTTCTAATTACTAAAACACCATCCTCTTCAGTAATTTCTTTCACCACAATTACAACACCGTCTTCTTCTTCACGCACGACTTCGGTTATAATATTATTGTTTGCTTCATACTTAATTTCATGCGCCTTACCAGCTTCTAAAACAAATAAAAATTTACCAGTTTCTTTGTTAGGCCTATACTCACCTAGATTTTCTCCGGTATTTATATCCACGATATTAATTACCAAATCTTTAATAACATTCCCTTCTTCGTCTTTCGAAACACCTTTATAAATTGACAATCCGCGAGATTCTGCTTTATCATAGGTCAACATATACATATCTTGCTCTCCTTTACCTCCTTCTCTGTAAGAAGAAAAATAAGCTCTTTTGCCATCAACAGAAGGAAAGTAAAAAACATCATCACCTGTTGTATTTACAGGATAACCAAGATTCGTAACTTCACCCCATGTGCCATCTTCCAATAATTCTGTACTGAAAACATCATAACCTCCCATTGAATTATGCCCTTTTGAACTAAAGTATAAAGTCTTTCCATCTGGATGCAAATAAGGACTCTCTTCATCGAAAGGAGTATTAATCGAAGCTGGCAATGGCTGTATTTTAGCCCAAGCACCCGTTGGTAATTTTTTCATCATCCAAATATCCCTGTTATCGTTCCCATTGCCTCCAGGTCTGTCACTTGTAAAAAATATTGTATTACCAGAAGTATTTAAACTGGCATCTGTTTCCCAATATCTAGAGTTAATATCCGCTATTAATTTCTCAGGTTTTGTCCATTCTCTTCCAATTAATCTTGACTCATAAATACTTCCGCCAGCTTCCGCTCCTCCTTCAAATTGATACACATACATCATTTGACCATCTGGAGAAAGATACAAACAAGCATCATGACTATCCGTATTGATACTATCACTCATTCTTACTGGCTTAGTCCATTCACCGTTTTCTTTAACAGAATAGTAAATGTCTTCAAAATACTTTCCTTCATCATCTAGTAAGTCTGATACTCCTTTGCGGCGTGAAGTAAAATACAAAAAGGTTTCTTCGGCATTTACCTTTGGTCTATATTCAGAATATTCGGTATTAAGAATATCTGCAGATTCTATTAAAACATTGACCGGTTTTGAAATAAAATCAATGGCATTTCGAGACATACGTATCTCATGGGTTACTGCATCCCAGTATTCAGCGTTATTTTTATTCAAAATATCACGGTAGGTTTTATATTCCTCTAAAGCCTTATCAAACTCATAATTAACGTGATAGGCTTGTCCCAAAAACCGAATAACCTCAACCGGAGCATTTTTCTCTTTAAAATCTCCTACAATATATTCAACTGTCAACCTCTCTTTAGCCGCCTCAAAATATGGAATAGCTCGGGGCTTTTCATTTTGCGTATGCATGTAACAATTTCCTATGGTAAAAGCAGTGTTGGCATTCTTTTTATCCATTTCGTACATCTCCAACAAAATTGGCAAAGCTTCCCTGTAATTTCCTAGTTCTAGGTAAGAAAAAGATTCAGCATACAGATCTTTGAAACCCTTGTCCTGAGCTACGAAATCTACCGATAAAAAAAACACAGTAAAAAGACAAATCAATCCTTTATTAGTGCCTAACATATTAGATATTTATTTAATTCTTTAATCAATTTTTCCGGTGGCCGTTTAGGAGATTTTGATTCTCCGCCAACAAACACAAGTATTGTGTCGCCAAAATTAAGCTTTTCATCTTTATCATTGTAGGTTTCATAGCTAAATTTTATTTTTACTCCGGGCAATTCCTTTATAAAAACATGAATTGTTAGCTCATCATCATAATACGCTGGCTTAAGATATTTAATGTTAAATTCAGATACTGGAAGAAATATTCCTTCATCTTCTAAAGACTTGTAACTTACTCCAAGATTTCTCAAAGCCTCCACTCTTGCAATCTCAAAATAAGTTGCATAATTTCCGTAGTAACAATAACCCATTTTATCGGTTTCAGCGTACCGAACTCTTACTTTGGTTTTAAAACTGTACATATTTGTTATTCCTACTATATTAATTTAATTTTATGCATTACAAAACAACAATGAAATACTATTTTAGGCACATACTCATCTTTTATTTAGCACTTCTTTTAATAGGCTGCAAGCAACAATACAAAATAACTAATTCCAAGTCAGTAAATAATGAAATAAACAACGAATTATCAACAAATAACTTTTTAGAAACTACCATATTGCCTTACAGAACAGAACTAGAATTGCAAATGAATGAAGTTATAAACACCTCCCTCATCGACATGGAGGTAGGATCTCCGGAGGGGCTACTTGGAAACTTTGTTTGTGACCTTACTTATTTAAAAGCACAAGAAATAAGTGGCAAACTTGTTGATTTCTGCTTATTAAATAATGGAGGCCTAAGAACTCCCCTTCCAAAAGGAGAAATAACACGTGGAAAAATTTTTGAATTAATGCCTTTTGAAAATGAAATCGTAATAGTAGAAATATCAGGAGATAATATGCTGCAACTTATTGAATACATAAAAACAAAATCGCTAATCACGAAATCTAGAAAAGCTGGTGTCCCTGTGAGTGGACTGAGAATAGCAATTAACAATGACACAGTGTCCGAAGTGAAAATTGGCACTTTCGCTTTTGATACAAAAAAAAACTATAGAGTGGCAACTTCAGACTACCTTGCTAATGGTGGTGATCAAATGGATTTTTTTTTAAGCCCAATATCTATTGAAAATACAGGAATCAAATTAAGAGATGCTATTTTAACGCATATCATTAACCTAAGCCAAAAAGACACTAAATTAGACGCAACAATTGACGGAAGAATTTACTATGCAGAATAGAAGGAAATTTGTGAAAAATATTTTAATTGGAGCTGCTGGAATTTCCACCCTTAGCTCATTCGACATACTGAATGTAACAAGAAAAGAAAAGCATGTCAAACTAACAATATTGCACACAAATGACATGCACAGTAGAGTTGACCCTTTTGGACCAAATGACAAGAAATATGCGAACCAGGGCGGAATATCTAGAATCGCCCACTTAGTTGAAAAAATAAGAAATGAAGAAGCCAATGTCATTTTACTTGATGCCGGAGACATTTTTCAAGGCACTCCATACTTCAACCTCTTTGGAGGAGAAGTTGAATTAAAGCTAATGAGCCAAATGAAATATGATGCAAGCACAATGGGAAATCATGATTTCGACAACGGAATTGAAGGATTCAACAATGTGCTCCACAATGCGAATTTTCCGTTTTTATGTTCCAATTATGATTTTAGCAAAACTATTCTCAACGGTAAAACAAAACCCTACCATATAATAGAAAAGCAAGGAATAAAAATTGGGATATTTGGAATTGGAATTGAATTAGACGGATTGGTTGATTCAAGACTTTATGGCAAGACCATATATAATGACCCAATAGAATCAGCAAATAAATACGCTGCACTCTTAAAAGAAGAACATGCGTGTAATGCGGTAATCTGTTTGTCTCATTTAGGATATGAATACGAAGACAAAACTTTGTCTGATAAAACCCTTGCAAAGGAAACAAAAAACATTGACTTAATTATCGGAGGACATACGCATACATTTCTTGACAAAGCCGTAACTTTTTACAATAAAGTTGGTAAACTTACTTTAGTTAATCAAGCTGGATGGGCAGCATTGAGTCTTGGCAGGGTAGATTTCTATTTTAATCGAGAAAAAGAACGAATAGAAGATTTAAACACAAGCTTTAAACCCTATAAAAATTATGCCAAGTTTTAATTGTTTTTAACTGTAAAACATTTTAACTACACAATAGCAAATTCGTTTTTTTTAAAACTATTTTATGTTAATATTTGCGCAGTGATTCAAATGAAGGTTTGTACCCCTGTTCGAACTTTAAAAATTCACAATTTGTATAATTATTAACCTTTAACACTTTTAAATAAAATGAGTAAAAACCTGGAAAACGTTTGGAGTAACTGTTTGGAAGTAATAAAGGATAACGTTCCTTTGCAAGCATTCAAAACATGGTTTGCCCCAATTAAAGCGGTAAAGCTGAAAAGCAATATATTAACTATCCAGGTTCCTTCACAGTTTTTTTATGAGTGGTTGGAAGAACATTACATCGAACTGTTAAAGAAAACGATTCGTAAAGAAATTGGACCAGATGCTAAACTTGAATACAGCATCATTATGGAGAATAACAAAAATAGCTCCAGTCCATACACAGTAAAAATTCCTACCACAGATAAACGAGCTATTAAAAACAGACCGGTTGCAATGCCATTGGACATTAGTTCTAACCCGATTAGAAATCCATTCATTATACCAGGTCTTCGCAAAGTAAATGTTGATTCAAACCTAAACCCGAATTACTCATTTGAAAACTTTGTAGAAGGTGACTGTAACAGACTTGCCAGATCTGCTGGATATGCTGTAGCGGAAAAACCAGGAGGAACCGCATTTAATCCACTATTGATATATGGTGGCGTAGGCCTTGGAAAAACACATTTGTCCCATGCAATTGGAAT